>NZ_JBYIQP010000054.1:0-46014 GCF_057707665.1 Actinacidiphila sp. bgisy167
GTGGGTGCCAGGCTGGGCCGACCGGTCCCTGCACGCCCCGTCCGTCCGCGAGGAGCCGCCCGCATGTCCCGTCCAGGAGGGGCCGAACCGCTGCGGCCCCGCGCAGCCCTGCGTACCGCCGTGGTCTGGGAGGTCCTGCGCGATGCGCTGGACCGGCAGGCCAAGGCCGCCGGACGGGACGTCCTCGACGTGCTCGACACCGGTGGCGGCACCGGCAACTTCGCGGTGCCCGTGGCCAGTCTGGGCCACCGGGTGACGGTGGTCGATCCGAGCCCCGACGCGCTCTTCGCGCTGGAACGCCGTGCGGCGGAGGCGGGCGTCACCGATCGAGTGCGCGGGGTGCAGGGCGACGCCCACGGGCTGCTCGACGTCGTGCCGGCCGGCAGCCACGACGTCGTGCTCTGCCACGGTGTGCTGGAGTACGTGGACGACCCGGCCGAGGGCGTGCGCAACGCCGCCGGCACCCTGCGCTCAGCCGGAGCGCTCAGCCTGCTCGCCGCCAGCCGCCACGGAGCGGTGCTCGCCCGGGCGCTCGCCGGCCACTTCGGTGAGGCTCGGCACACCCTGGACGACCCTGACGGCCGCTGGGGCGACGGGGATCCGGTGCCCCGCCGCTTCACGGCCGAGGAGCTCACGGCCCTGGTCGCCGACGCCGGGCTGCGGGTCGGTTCGGTGCACGGCGTCCGCGTCTTCTCCGACCTGGTCCCCGGCGTCCTGGTGGACGCCGAACCGGGCGCGAAGGACGCCCTCCTGAGGCTGGAACTGGCCGCCGCCGAGCAGCCCGCCTTCCATGCCGTGGCGACTCAGTTGCACGTGCTGGCCGAGCGCGGCTGAGCCCGCGCCCGGGGCGAGGCCACCCCCGCCTCTTCCGGTCACCCGGCGGGAGGAGTCCGTCACAGGCCCCCCGATTCCCGCTTCAGGGCCGTATGCTGGCATGACGTGGCGTTCGACGGGGAAAACACCCCCCGTCGGATTGGCGTAGTGGGGCGGGTTTCACGGGGGCGATTCCCTGCCTATCCTGGAAGGGTCGTACCGGTCGCTCCCCCGCGACCGACGAGGAGGAGGACTCCGTGCCGCTCTCGGAGCACGAGCAGCGCATGCTCGAGCAGATGGAGCGAGCGCTGTACGCCGAAGATCCCAAGTTCGCGTCGGCGCTTGAGGGAAGCGGGCTGCGCACCTACACCAGGCGGCGCGTCTACCTGGCTGTGGCGGGCTTCCTGGTGGGCATCGGGCTGCTGATGGGCGGCATGATCGCCCAGCAGCCCTGGATCAGCGTCGTGGGCTTCCTCGTGATGCTCGGTTGTGCCGTTCTCGCGGTCGCCGGCTGGCGCCGAGCCGCCAAACCCGGCGCTGCCACCGGGCACTCCCAGCCGGGGGCCGCAGGCCGCGGCCGGGGCGGTCAGCCGCGGCGCAAGATGATGGACCGCATCGAGGAGCGCTGGCAGCGGCGCCGCGACGAACAGGGCCGCTGACACACAGACGCAGAAGCAAGGGGGCGGGGTTCCGGCGGAACCCCGCCCCCTTCGCCATGTCCGCGCCGCGTCCCCATCCGATCGCCGTCGGTCGCCGTTCCGTCGCCGTACGGGCTCCGTCATGCGGCGTAAGCGCGTACCGCGAACGCCCTACGCGTGGGTACTGCGGAGGGCCGGTATCGGTGCCGCGCACGGCGAGCGGCCCGCGCGCGGGCCGGGCACCCGGCCGGCCGTCCCTTCAGGAAGTACGGCCGTCCCTTCAGGAAGTGCGGCGCCGCCGCAGTGGACGCATGACGGCGTCGCCTGCACCCCGCAGCCGGGCCGAGAGGCGGGCCGAGGCCGCGGAGTAGCGCTCCGCGGACCGCCAGACGACCCGGATCGTGGAGCGCGGCAGCACCACGGCGCGAATCCGCGTCATGACGTCCGCCTTCCCGCGCAGCCCCTCCCGCACCAGCCGGACGTCCCCCGCCGAACCCGCGGTGCTCGGCGGCCGCGGAGAGAAAAGGGCCTGCTCCACGGCGGTGGCCAGGCGCTGCGCCGCCTCCGCCGCGGGCCCTTCCAGGCCGCCGTCGTGGATGAGGCGTCCCGCGACCCGACGCGGGGTCTCTGACTCGTCGGGCCGCAGCCCGTAGTCCCACGCGGTGTCGATCAGCTCCAGCCAGGCCGCCAGGGTCCGGGCGCCGTCCTGGGCGCCCAGGGCGTGCCGCTCCGCGCGGGTCGGGGAAGCGCCGCTCCGCCCTTCCGCGTCGTCCCCCGCCGCGTCACGACCGCCTCCGGTGAGCTCCAGCCACGCGGCCAGGGCAACCGGGTCCTGGCCGCCCCGCAGGCGCTGGAAGCGCTGCCTGCGCCGCAGGAGCAGCGGCAGCAGCAGGACGAGCACCATGAGCGGCACCACGGCCCAGGCCAGGAGGAGCAGCGCCGACGAGAAGATCCGGGGGATCAGTGACTTGTCCTCTGCGCCGGCGCCCGAGACCTGCCCCGCGAGGTCGCAGTTGCCGAGCTGGGCGTCCCTGCCCGTGCAGGTCGGGGTGGCCGTCGGGGCGGTCTCCGCTGCGCCCGCGGCGGGCCGCTCCGGGGTGTCCGGCGCCGAGGGCCCGCTGTCGGAGGTGACCTCCTCCCGGGTGTAGCTGGGCTCGGTGCCGCGATCGGGCGTGGGCTCGAACCGTGTCCAGCCGACACCCTCGAAGTACAGCTCGGGCCAGGCGTGCGCGTCGTTCAGCCCCACCGCGTGCGTGCCGTCCGACTCCGCGGTGCCCGGAGTGAAACCGACCGCCACCCGCGCCGGAATGCCGAGGGTCCGCGCCATCGCCGCCATGGTGAAGGCGAAGTGGATGCAGAACCCCTTCTTCTCCTCCAGGAAGCGGGTGATCGCCTGGACGCCGGTGCCGGAGTGCACCGAGGTGTCGTACGAGAAGTCGCCGGAGGTGAACCACCGCTGCAGTGCGACGGCCCGCTCGTAGTCGTTGTCCGCGTCCTCGGTGACGTCCCGGGCCGTGCGCTCCACCACCTTGGGCAGCAAGGCCGGTACCTTCGTGTACTCGGCCCGCATCTGGGCGTCGGCAGGAGGGGCGCTCGCCAGCTGCCGCGCCGTGGGCTCGATGTCCAGACTGTCGACCTGGTACCGGGTGCCGGAGGTGGTCTGCCCCCGGTCACCGATGACGGTGCGGCCCATGGGCTCGTAGCGCCAGCGCCCGTCGACCTGCACCCGGGTGGCCGGGTACGGCAGCGGCAGCCACGTCTGGACGTAGCTCTTGTCCGCCGCGACCGCGGTGGCGACCTCCGTCGCCTTCACGGTGGGGGCGAGCCCCTGCGGGGCGGGCAGCTCCTCGGACAGACTGGTCAGGGCGCGCTGGGCGGGCTCCCACTTGTCGCCCGTGAAGCGGTCGAGCGCCACGATCCGCAGGTACATGTCCGCATTGGAGGCGGCGTTCGTCCGGTAGCGGAGCACCACCCGGTTGTCGGGCTGGTTGAGGTTGTCCTGGAGCGCGACGACGGGGTTGACAGCGGAGATCGTGCCGCCGCCGCGCCCGCTGCCCGCGCCGGAACCCCCTGTCGGCAGCAACCCCACGCCCATGGAGGGCAGCGCGGCCGGCGCGACCAAGGCGATGCCGAGCGCCACGGCCCCGATGCGGCGCCCGGTACGGACCGGGGCCGCCGCTCCTCCGTGACCGGCGCGCGCCCCGGAGCCGGCGCCGCCGAAGACCCGGCCCCAGCGGGAGATCCGGTCGCGGCCCTCGGCCAGCAGGAGCAGCAGATAGCCGACGGCTGCCATGAGGAAGTACGGCCATCGGGTGCCGTCCCCCCTCGCCAGGGCCGCCGCGATCGTGTAGAGGGCCAGCAGCGGCAGCCCGGCGGGGGCCGCGCTGCCGTACGTCACCGCCAGAGCGTCCACGGCCAGCCCGATCAGCAGCACCCCGCCGAGCAGCAGCAGCCGGATGCCCGGCGTCACCGGGGCCGGAATCGCGAACTGGGTCACGTCCTGCGTCGCGGCCGTCAGCAGGTCGCCGAACCGGGTGTATGCGGCGGGCCCGGGCAGGAACCCGAACAGGGCCTGCTCCCTCGCGAACAGCAAGGTGAGCACCAGCAGCGAGAACACCGCCTGCGCGAGCACCGTCAGCGGCCGGGCCAGCGGCATCCGCCGGGTCAGCGCCCCCACCCAGGTCTGCAGCAGCACCAGGAGGACGGCCAGGAGGATCCAGGAGTCCGGCGCCGCCAGCGGCAGCAGCGAGCAGGCGGTCATCAGGGTCGCCGCCGCCGCGCAGAGCGCGAGCCGGCCCCGTCCGCTCATCATCGTGTCCCCGCCTCCTCGCGAGACCGGTGCCGGTCGGCGCGCCGCCACAGGTCCGGCAGTCCGTCGCCGGCGGCAGCCGGGAGCACCGTCCAGCCCGCCTCGTGCAGCGTCCGCACGACGCGGGCCGAGGCGGCCTCGGGCGGATTCGAGGCGGTGTCCTCGCGTACGGCCTGGCTCCGAACCGCCCCTTCCTCGTCCAGGGCCCCCCATGCCGCGCTGTCCAGCACGAAGGCGACGGCCGCCCCCGCCCGCTGCCGCATCCGCCCCGCCATCGCGGCCTGCTCCTCGTCCAGGTCGCCGAAGAAGGCCACCAGCAGGCCCTCGGTGCCCTTGCGCAGCACGTCGAGCGCACGGGAGAGCCCTGCGCCGTCCGAGTGGTCGACCACGGCCAAAGTGTCCAGCAGGGCGCCGGCCGTGTCCGAGGAGTCGGCGCCGCCGAAGCCCTCCGCCCCGGGCACCGTGCTTCCGGTGTCGGTGAGCAGCCGCACGGAGTACCCGCGCTCCAGCATGTGCACGGCCACCGACGCCGCCCCGGACACCGCCCACTCGAAGGCCGAGTCCGGCCCGGCGCCGAAGTACGCCCCGGCCCGGGTGTCCAGCAGCACCGTGCACCGGGCGCGGTGCGGCTGCTCCTCGCGCCGCACCATGAGCTCGCCGTACTTGGCGGTCGAGCGCCAGTGCACACGGCGCAGGTCGTCGCCGTGGCGGTAGCCGCGCGGGATCACATCGTCCTCGCCCGCCAGGGCCAGCGCCCGGGTGCGGCTCTCCCCGTAGCCGGAGGAGTCGCCCCCGAGCCTGACCGGCGGAAGCGGCTCCACCCGGGGCACCACGGTCAGGGTGTCGTACGCGCTGAAGGCGCGGGTCAGCTCGCAGAGGCCGAAGGGGTCGGTCAGCCGCAGTTGCAGCGGGCCCAGCGGATAGCGGCCGCGCAGGTCGGAGCGGACCCGGTAGGACACCTCGCGGTGCCCCCCGGGCTCGACCCTGTCCAGGATGAAGCGGGGCCGGGGCCCCAGCACGTACGGCACCCGGTCCTGCAGCATCAGCAGTCCGGTGGGCAGCCGCGACACGTTGTCCACCCTCAGGTGCACCCGCGCTTCGGAAGCCGCCGGCACACGCGAGGGCGACAGCCGGCGGCTGCCCGCGACGCGGTACCGGGTGCGGTACAGGACCGCCACGCACACCAGCGGCAGCACGGCCAGCAGCAGGCCCACCCGCAGCAGGTCCGACTGCCCCAGCACGTAGGCGCAGGCGGTCGCCGCGATCCCCGCGGCGAGGAACGAACGGCCCCGCGTGGTGAGGCCCCCCAGGGCGGCCCGGAAGCCGCTTTCACGCTCGGTCACGCGGCACCTCCAGCGCCCCCGTCCGCGGTCCGGGTCATCGGCTGCCGTACGGGTCGGGGACCGGGGTGCGCTGCACGATCTCCGCGACAACCTGCTCCGGGGTGCGCCGGTTCAACTGGGCCTGCGCGGTCGGCAGCAGACGGTGCGCCAGCACGGCCGCGGCCAACGACTGGACGTCGTCGGGGAGCACGAAGTCACGGCCGTCCAGGGCCGCTGTCGCGCGTGCCGCGCGCACCAGGTGCAGCGTGGCACGCGGGGAGGCGCCGAGCCTCAGGTCCGGGTGGTCCCGGGTGGCCGAGACCAGGCTCACCGCGTAGTGCCGCACGGCCGCGGACACGTGCACCGTCCGTACCGCCTCGACCAGCTTGACGATCTCGTGCGCGTGTGCGACCGGCTGCAGGTCGTCCAGCGGGCTGACGCCCGCGTGCACGTCGAGCATCTGCAACTCGGCCTCCATGCTGGGGTAGCCGATGGAGACCCTCGCCATGAAGCGGTCCCGCTGCGCCTCCGGCAGCGGATACGTGCCCTCCATCTCCACCGGGTTCTGGGTGGCGATGACCATGAAGGGGCTCGGCAGCGGGTAGGTGCTGCCGTCGATGGTGACCTGCCGCTCCTCCATCGACTCCAGCAGCGCGGACTGCGTCTTCGGCGACGCGCGGTTGATCTCGTCGCCCACGACGATCTGGGCGAAGACCGCGCCCGGCTTGAACTCGAAGTCGCGGCGCTGCTGGTCGAAGACGCTGACCCCGGTGATGTCCGACGGCAGCAGGTCCGGAGTGAACTGGATGCGCCGCACCGAACAGTCGATCGACCGGGCCAGCGCCTTGGAGAGCATCGTCTTGCCGACGCCGGGGACGTCCTCGATCAGCAGGTGTCCCTCGGCGAGCAGTACCGTCAGCGCGATCCGTACGACCTCGGGCTTGCCCTCGATCACGTTCTCCACCGACCGGCGTACGCGGTCCGCCGTGGCGGTCAGATCACTGAGGCTCGCTTGTGCGTCATAGGTCGTCACCCGGTTCTCCTCGGCCCGTTCCTCAGGACGCGGTCATCCCCGGACCGGCCCTCCCCGTTATACGGAGCATTCTCTCCTTCCACCAGGCCCTTCGTCACTCCGCTTCCGTTACTCGTTCGTGATTTCGCGCAGCAATCCGGTGTGCACGTCGAACACGAACCCCCGCACGTCGTCGGTGTGGGCCAGAAACGGGGACGTCCGGACCCGCTGCATCGACTGCCGCACGTCCTGGTCCACGTCGCGGAAGGACTCCACCGCCCAGGTGGGACGCTGGCCCACCTCCTGCTCCAGCTCGGTGCGGAACTCCTCGGTCAGCGACTCCAGGCCGCAGCCGGTGTGGTGGATCAGCACGACCGAGCGGGTGCCGAGGGCGCGCTGGCTGATGGTCAGCGAGCGGATGGTGTCGTCGGTGACCACGCCTCCGGCGTTGCGGATGGTGTGGCAGTCGCCGAGCTCCAGCCCCAGTGCCATGTGCAGGTCGAGTCGGGCGTCCATGCAGGCGACCACGGCCACCTTGAGCACGGGGTGCGCGTCCATGCCGGGATCGCGGAACTGCTCCGCGTAGCGCCGGTTCGCCTCGACCAGCCGGTCGGTGACGGACGCCGTGCCGGTGGGGGGAGTCGCGGAGTGGTGGGCGTTTGTCGACATGACACGACCGTAGAGGGCGCGGTCTCCTCCGACCCGCCGGAACGGCCGGCGAATCCTGGTCAAACCGGTGCCCTGTGAGGTAACCCACAGGCGTCGCGCGAGCTCGCCCGTGCGGGTGATTCGGGTGCCGGCTCTCCTGGAGACGCCGCGGGCGCCCCCGAACCTCGTTGACCGTGGGGGAGGGTGGAGTAAAGTGGCGCGAAGTGGGTCACAGCCGAGCGCGGGAGGTGCGGATGTTCCTCGGGACGTACGCGCCGCGGCTGGACGACAAGAGCCGGCTGGTCCTGCCCGCGAAGTTCCGCGAGCAGCTCGCGGACGGCCTGGTCATCACCAAGGGGCAGGAGCGCTGCCTGTACGTATGGCCGGGCGAGGGCTTCCGGGCCGTCACCGAGGAGCTCCGCCGCGCCCCGCTCACCTCCAAGGCGGCGCGCGACTACATGCGGGTGCTCTTCGCCGGCGCCCATGACGAGGTCCCCGACAGACAGGGCCGGGTCACCCTCCCGCACCCCCTGCGCGACTACGCCGGACTGCGCCGCGACTGCGCGGTGATCGGCGCCAACACCCGGGTGGAGGTGTGGGACGCGGCGGCCTGGGAGGACTATCTGGCGGGTCAGGAAGACGCCTTTTCGGCGCTGTCCCAGGAGGTGCCTCCCGGCTTACTGTGACCCCGCCCGTAGCCTGATGACTCACGTACGAGTACGTGACGCTCGGCCTCCTCCCGCTCCCGGTCCGCTGGCGCTCCTTCCCCGGTGCCAGACGGCCGCCCGCGAGCGGGCGGGGACCCAGTGGTACGTCCCCGCGACAGATGAGAAGGGCTTCATGAGCACCACCCCGTCCGAGCCACGCCACGTCCCGGTCATGCTGGACCGCTGCCTGGACATGCTGGCCCCCGCCATCGGCACGCCGGGCGCCGTGGTCGTGGACGCCACCCTCGGCCTCGGCGGACACAGCGAGGCCCTGCTGCGGCGCTTCCCCGAAGTCCGGCTGGTCGCCGTCGACCGCGACCCCGCCGCACTCGAGCTGGCCGGTGAGCGGCTCGCGCCCTACGGGGACCGGGCCACCCTCGTGCACGCGGTCTACGACGAGATCCCCGAGGTGCTGCGGCGGCTCGGCGTCCCCAAGGTGCAGGGCGTCCTGTTCGACCTCGGCGTCTCCTCCATGCAGCTGGACGAGGCCGACCGCGGCTTCGCCTACGCCCAGGACGCGCCGCTGGACATGCGCATGAACCAGACCGCGGGCATCAGCGCCGCCGAGGTCCTCAACACCTACCCGCCGGGCGAGCTGGTGCGCGTGCTGCGCGACTACGGTGAGGAGAAGTTCGCCCGGAAGATCGTGGAGGCGATCGTCCGGGAGCGGGCCCGCGAGCCCTTCACCACCAGCGCCCGACTGGTCGAGCTGATCCGCGAGGCGCTGCCGCAGGCCGCCAAGCGGACCGGCGGCAACCCGGCCAAACGCACCTTCCAGGCGCTGCGCATCGAGGTCAACGGGGAGCTGACGGTGCTCGAGCGGGCCATCCCGGCGGCCGTCGCCGCGCTCGCCGTGGGCGGCCGGATCGCCGTGCTCTCGTACCACTCCCTGGAGGACCGCCTCGTCAAGGGCGTCTTCGCGGCCGGCGCCGCCACCACCGCACCGCCCGGGCTGCCGGTCGTGCCGGAGCAGTACCAGCCGCGCCTCAAGCTCCTCACACGCGGCGCCGAACTGCCCACGGAGGAGGAGATCGCCGCCAACCGCCGGGCCGCCCCCGCCCGCCTGCGCGGCGCCCAGCGGATCCGCGAGGCCCTGGCGTGAGGCGGCGCAGCTCGGCGGCACGCTCGCCCTTCGTCCTGCTGATCGTGCTGCTGCTGGGCGGCGGCCTGATCACCCTGCTGCTGCTGAACTCGGCGGTCAACCGGGACTCCTTCAAGCTCAGCGACCTGCAGAGGAAGACCACCCAGTACACCGACGAGGAGCAGGCGCTGCAGCAGGAGGTCGACCGCTACGCGGAGCCGGACGCGCTGGACGAGCAGGCCCGCGAGCTGGGCATGGTCCCCGGCGGCAACCCGGCCTTCCTCGCCCCGGACGGCACCGTCCTCGGCAGCCCCGGCGCCGCGCCGTACGTGCCGGCTCCCAGCCCGAGCACGGCGCCGGCCACCGTCAGGCCCAGCGGCTCCGCGGCCGCCTCCCTGGGACCGACACCCGCCGCCTCCCTGGGACCGACACCCTCCCTCACGCCCAGCACGAGCCCGAAGGAGACCCCGTGACCGCAGCTGCGGGGCCCCGTGCCCCCCGTCCGCCCCGCTCCGCCCGCCCGGCCGGCCGGGAAGGTGCCAGGGCGTGGTGACCCGAGACGGGGAGCCGCCGCGCGAGCGGGGCGAGCGGCGGGACCGGGCCCCCGGGGCCGACCGCGACAAAGGCGCCGCCCGTGACAGCGCCCGCGACAAAGGCGCCGCCCGGGACAGAGGCGCGGCCCGCGACAGGGGCGCCGGCCGCACCGGGCGCGACGCCCAGGCCCGCGGCGAGCGCGGCGACGGCGGCGGAGCCGCGCCCCGGCGCCGGCAGGTGCCCCGCGGACGGGAAGGCGACGCCGGAGCGGTCGCACGCGGCGGCGAGGCCGGTGAGCCCCGCCGCAGGACGGCGCCCGGTCAGCAGGCCGGACCGCGCAGGCCCGCCGCCCGCACCGCCCGGACACGCGACGAGCCCCCCCGCGCCGCCCGCGAGCCGGGCCGCGCCGCAGGCGCTCGCAGGTCCACCCCCCGCTCGGAGGGATCAGGCGCCGGCGTGACGCACGGACGCACTCCCGGCGCGCGCAGGCCGGCCGGCGCGGGAGCCCGCGACGCCAGGGCCGCCCGGGACCGGTCCGGCCGCGCGGCCGCGCCGCCGCGGCGCAGGAGCCCGCGCCCGGTCACCGCGGCCGGTGCCCCGCTGCTGCGGCTGGGCCGGCCGCGTCCCCGCCTGCGGCTGGTCAGCGTCGGGCTGACCCTGGTGATGCTGACCTTCGTGATCCGGCTCTTCCAGGTGCAGGCCGTGGACGCCGCGACGTACGCGGCCAAGGCCGAGGCCAACCGCAACGTCAAGGTGACCCTCGCCGCGGAGCGCGGCACGATCACCGACCGCAACGGCGTCGACCTGGCCACCACCGTGGACGCGTACGACATCACGGCCGACCCGATGCTCTTCACCCCCGAGTACGCGAAGGTCGAGGACGCCCCGGCGCGCGCCGCCGAGCTGCTCGCGCCGATCGTCGACGGGGACGAGAAGAAGATCGCCCGGCAGCTCGCCAACTACCCGGCGTCACGCAACGAGATCATCGCCCGCCAGCAACCGCCGCAGGTCTGGAACCAGATCAAGGACCTGCAGCGCGCGCTCGAGGACCGGGCCGGGAAGGGCGACGACGGCAACTTCCTCGCCGGGATCTTCCGGCTCCGGCACGCCAAGCGCGTCTACCCCGCACACGACCTCGCGGCCGGCCTGATCGGCTGGGTGAACGCCGACGGGGCGGGCGGCGGCGGCCTCGAGAGCCGTCTGGACAAGGAGCTCGCGGGGAAGGACGGCACCCTCACCTACGCCCAGTCCAACGGCCGCCGCGTGCCGACGGCCAGCGTGCAGGAGCGCGCCGCGGAGCCCGGCACCGACGTGCAGCTGACGCTGGACCGGGACATCCAGTGGGCCGCCCAGCGGGCGATCACCCGGCAGGTGCAGGCGTCCGACGCCGACCGCGGCTACGTGATCGTCCAGGACACCCGCACCGGCCAGGTGCTCGCCATGGCCAACGCCCCCGGCTTTGACCCCAACGACCTGGGCCGTGCCGACCCCACCGCGCTCGGCAACGCCGCCCTGCAGGACGCGTACGAGCCCGGGAGTGTCAGCAAGCTGATGTCGATGGCGGCGGTCATCGACGAGGGTGTGGCCACCCCCGAAACCCACGTGACGGTGCCCGGCACCCTGCCGCGCGCCGACCGCGTCTTCCACGACGATGTGGACCACGGCACCTGGCACCTGACCCTGAACGGCGTGCTCGCCAAGTCCAGCAACATCGGCACGATCCTGGCCACCGAGCAGCTCGGCGAGAACCAGAAGCAGGCCAACCGCGTCCTGTACTCATATCTGCGGAAATTCGGCATCGGACAATCCACGGGGACGGGTTTCCCCGGCGAGACACCCGGCATCCTGGCGAAGCCGGAGCGGTGGAACGCGTCCCAGCAGTACACCATCCCCTTCGGGCAGGGCCTGTCGGTCAACGCGCTTCAGGCCACCTCGGTGTATTCGACGATCGCCAACGGCGGGGTACGGGTCGCGCCGAGCCTGGTACGCGGCACGACCGGCCCGGACGGCCGCTTCGTCCCGTCCCCGGAGCCGGCCCGGACCCGGGTGGTCAGCACGAAGACCGCCAAGACGCTCTCCACCATGCTGGAGTCGGTGGTCGGCGACGAGCAGGGCACCGGCACCAAGGCCCGGATCGCGGGGTACCGCGTGGCGGGCAAGACCGGCACGGCCAACCGGGTGGACCCGGAAACGGGCACCTACAGTGGGTACACGGCCTCCTTCATGGGGTTCGCTCCCGCCGACAACCCGCGACTGACCGTCTCGTGTGTGATCCAGAACCCGACCCGCGGCAGTTATTTCGGTGGGCAGATCTGCGGCCCGGTGTTCAAGCGGGTCATGGAGTTCGCCCTGAAGTCCCTGCAGGTGGCGCCGAGCGGAGCCAAGACACCGAACCTGCCGGTCGAGTGGGACCCCGCCAAGCCGTGAGCGGCGAGCCGGGGAGGAAGGAACGGCGGCCGTGAACGGACATGACCCCGCAGCGGCGGGCACGGAAGGTAGCCCCGCGGACGCGGAACGTACGGAGGGAAGCGGCAGGCCGGGCGCCTGGCGACGGGCTTTTGGCCGGGAGCCCGGACCGGCGGGTAATCTCACCGCCGTGTCACTCGCCGATCAGTCCCCCGGCCCTGAGCGCAGGCGGCCGGGCGCACCCCGTCCCACCCAGGTCCGGCCCGTACCGCTCGCGGAGCTGGCCGCGCGGCTGGGCGGGCAGCCGCCCGCTGCCGGTGCCGCCGCGGTCACCGGGATCACACACGACTCGCGTGCCGTCCGTCCCGGTGACCTGTACGCCGCGCTGCCCGGCGCCCGCTTCCACGGCGCCGACTTCGCGCAGCAGGCGGCCGAGCTGGGGGCCGCGGCGATCCTCACCGACCCCGCGGGCGCCGAGCGCGCCGCCGCCACCGGCCTGCCGGTGCTGACGGTCGAGGACCCCCGTTCCCGGATGGGCGACCTGGCCGCCGAGATCTACGGCCGCCCGGGCGAGGGCCTGCTGCAGATCGGCATCACCGGCACGTCCGGCAAGACCACCACCGCCTACCTCATCGAGGGCGGTCTGAGGGCCGTCCACGAGGCCAGGACGGGACTGATCGGCACGGTCGAGTCCCGGATCGGCGACGAGCGGCTCAAGAGCGAGCGGACGACGCCCGAGGCCACGGACCTGCAGGCGCTCTTCGCGGTGATGCGCGAGCGCCGGATCGAGGCCCTGGTCATGGAGGTCTCCAGCCACGCGCTGGTGCTGGGCCGGGTCGACGGCGCGGTCTTCGACGTCGCCGTCTTCAACAACCTCAGTCCCGAGCACATGGAGTTCCACTCGGGCATGGAGGACTACTTCCAGGCCAAGGCGCAGCTGTTCACCCCGCGCCGCAGCAGGGCCGGGGTGGTCAACATCGACGACGAGTACGGCCGCCGCCTGGCGCGCGAGGCCCAGGTACCGGTCACCACCTTCTCGACCGACGGCCGGCCGGAGGCCGACTGGCGCGCCGAGCACGTCGTGACGGGGCCGCAGCGCTCCACCTTCACCGTGGTGGGCCCGGGCGGCGTGCGGATCGAGGCCGCCTCGCCCCTTCCGGGGCCCTTCAACGTCGCCAACGCGCTCGCCGCGATCACCGCCCTGGCGGTGGCCGGGATCGACCCGCAGACGGCCGCCCAGGGCGTCGCCGCCATCCCTGGTGTGCCGGGCCGGCTGGAGCGCGTCGACGCGGGACAGCCGTACCTCGCGGTCGTGGACTACGCCCACAAGACCGACGCGGTGGAATCGGTGCTGCGGGCCCTGCGCAAGGTCACCAAGGGCAGCCTGCACATCGTCCTCGGCTGCGGCGGGGACCGCGACCAGACCAAACGCGGCCCGATGGGCGCCGCCGCGGCACGGCTGGCCGACACGGCCGTGCTGACCTCCGACAACCCCCGCTCCGAGGACCCGCTCGCGATCCTCACCGCGATGCTGGCCGGGGCGGCCGGGGTGCCCGCGCACGAACGGGGCCATGTCGTCGTCGAACCCGACCGGGCGGCGGCCATCGCGACCGCCGTGGCGCTGGCCCGGCCGGACGACACCGTACTGGTGGCCGGCAAGGGCCATGAGCAGGGTCAGGACATCGCCGGAGTGGTACGCCCCTTCGACGACCGAGAAGTGCTGCGTGCGGCCATCGAACGGGCCGCCGCCACACCAGCGCAGGAGAAGGACCAGGACCAGCTGTGATCCCACTCACCCTCGCCGAGGTCGCCCAAGCGGTCGGCGGGAGCATTCACGACATATCGGATCCGACGGTGCCCGTCACCGGGTCCGTGGAGATCGACTCCCGCAAGGTGACGCCGGGGGGCCTCTTCGTCGCCTTCCAGGGCGAGCGCGTGGACGGCCACGACTACGCGGAGCAGGCCGTCGCCGCCGGAGCAGTGGCCGTGCTGGCCTCCCGCCCGGTCGGCGTCCCCGCGGTCGTCGTGGACGACGTGCAGCTCGCCCTCGGCGCACTGGCCGCGCACGTCATCGAACGGCTCGGCGCCACCCTTGTGGCGCTGACCGGGTCGGCGGGCAAGACCAGCACCAAGGACCTGACCGCCCAGGTGCTCAAGCGGCTGGCTCCCACCGTCTGGACGCCTGGTTCCCTCAACAACGAGATCGGCCTGCCCCTGACCGCGCTGCGCGCCGACGCCTCCACGCGGCACCTGGTGCTGGAGATGGGCGCCCGCGGCATCGGCCACATCCGCTACCTCACCGACCTGACCCCGCCGCGCATCGGCGTCGTCCTCAACGTGGGCACCGCTCACATCGGCGAGTTCGGCGGCCGCGAGCAGATCGCCCAGGCCAAGGGCGAGCTGGTCGAGGCGCTGCCGGAGGCCGCCGAAGGCGGCATCGCGGTGCTGAACGCGGACGATCCCCTCGTACGCGCCATGTCATCCCGCACCAAGGCGCGCGTCGTACTGTTCGGCGAGTCCGCCGACGCCGATGTGCGCGCCGAGAACGTCCGTCTCAACGACCGAGGTCAGGCCGTCTTCACGCTCACAACACCCTCCGGGTGCAGGGAAGTGACCTTGCGCCTGTACGGTGAGCACCACGTGTCGAACGCGCTTGCCGCGGCCGCCGTAGCCCGTGAACTCGGCATGCCCGTCGACGAGATCGCCACCGCGCTCTCCGAGGCGGGGACGCTGTCCCGCTGGCGCATGGAGGTCGTCGAACGGCCGGACGGCGTGACGGTCGTGAACGACGCCTACAACGCGAACCCCGATTCCGTGCGAGCCGCCCTGCGCGCGCTCGCGGCCATGGGGCGTGCCGCCGAGGCACGCGGGGGACGCACGTGGGCGGTGCTGGGCGAGATGGCGGAGCTCGGCGAGGAGGCCCTCGCGGAGCACGACGCTGTCGGACGGCTCGCCGTCCGGCTCAACGTCAGCAAGCTCGTGGCAGTCGGCGGCCAGGCGGCCGCCTGGGTGCAAATGGGCGCCTACAACGAGGGTTCGTGGGGTGAGGAGTCGGTGCACGTGTCCGACGCTGAGGCGGCGATCGACCTGTTGCGCAGGGAACTGCGTCCGGGGGACGTCGTGCTGGTGAAGGCATCGAGAGCGGTCGGCCTGGAGCGGGTCGCACTCGCGCTGCTCGACGGCGTCGAGGGCGGGGGCGCTCGGTAATGAACCAGATCCTGGTCTCGGGCGTGCTCGGGCTGTTCCTGTCCCTCATCGGCACCCCGATGCTGATCAAACTGCTGGCCCGCAAGGGCTACGGGCAGTTCATCCGCGACGACGGCCCGAAGGAGCACCACAGCAAGCGCGGTACGCCCACCATGGGCGGCATCGCCTTCATCCTGGCCACGCTCGTCGCCTACGCGCTCACCAAGGTCATCACCTCGGAGCGCCCGACGGTCTCCGGCGTGCTCGTGCTCTTCCTCTTCACGGGCCTGGGCGTGGTCGGCTTCCTCGACGACTACATCAAGATCGTCAAGCAGCGCAGCCTGGGTCTGCGGGCCAAGGCGAAGATGGCCGGCCAGCTCATCGTCGGCATCGCCTTCGCCGTGCTGTCGCTGCAGTTCGCCGACTCCCGCGGCGTCACCCCGGCCTCCACGCGGCTTTCCTTCACCCAGGACTTCGGCTGGTCGCTCGGCCCCGTGATCTTCGTGATATGGGCGCTGTTCATGATCCTGGCGATGTCGAACGGCGTGAACCTGACCGACGGCCTCGACGGACTCGCCACCGGCGCCTCGGTGATGGTCTTCGCCTCCTACACCGTCATCGGTGTGTGGCAGTACGGCCAGTCCTGCTCGAACGTCATCACCGCGGGGCCCGGCTGCTACGACGTACCGCACCCGCTCGACCTCGCGGTCGTGGCGGCCGCGCTCATGGGCGCGTGCTTCGGCTTCCTGTGGTGGAACACCTCGCCGGCCAAGATCTTCATGGGTGACACCGGCTCCCTCGCGCTCGGCGGTGCCCTGGCCGGCCTGGCCATCTGCTCCCGCACCGAGCTGCTGCTGGCGATCCTGGGCGGCCTCTTCGTCCTGATCACCCTCTCCGTCGTGATCCAGGTCGGCTCCTTCCGCCTGACCGGCAAGCGGGTCTTCCGCATGGCGCCGCTGCAGCACCACTTCGAGCTCAAGGGCTGGAGCGAGGTCCTGGTCGTGGTCCGCTTCTGGATCATCCAGGGCATGTGCATGGCTGTCGGCCTCGGTCTCTTCTACGCGGGCTGGGTGGCGGCGCAGTGACCTCGGTCCCCGGGCAGGAACCCGGCTCCCGTCGAGGCGGACTCCCGCCGGCCGCTGTCGAGGCGGCCGGGCGGCTCGGCCTGCCGGGCCGCCGGGTCACCGTCGCCGGCCTCGGCGTCTCCGGCGTGCCCGCCGCCAAGGCGCTGCACGCCCTCGGCGCCCGCGTGACGGTCGTCAACGACGGCGACGACGCGGGGGCCCGGACCCAGGCCGCCGAACTGGAGGCGCTCGGCGTCACCGTGCGGCTCGGGGACGGCCGTACCCTGCCCGAGAGCACCGAGCTGATCGTCACCTCGCCGGGCTGGCCGCCCGCCAGCCCCCTGTTCGTGGCCGCCGAGGCCGCGGGCGTGCCCGTGTGGGGCGACGTGGAGCTGGCCTGGCGGCTGCGCGGTCCCGGGGCGGCGCCCTGGCTCGCGGTCACCGGCACCAACGGCAAGACCACCACCGTGCAGATGCTGGCCTCGATCCTGACCGCGGCGGGCCTGCGCACCGCGGCGGTCGGCAACATCGGCACGCCGGTCCTGGAGGTCGTCCTGTCCGGCGAGGAGTACGACGTCCTCGCCGTGGAGCTGTCCAGTTACCAGCTGCACTGGGCCCCCTCGGTCCGTCCGCACTCGGCCGCGGTCCTCAACCTCGCCCCCGACCACCTCGACTGGCACGGCTCCATGGCGGCCTACGCCGCCGACAAGGGCCGCATCTACGAGGGCAACAAGGTCGCCTGCGTCTACAACCTCGCGGACCCGGCCACCGAGGCGCTGGTGCGCGAGGCCGACGTCGAGGAGGGCTGCCGTGCGATCGGCTTCGGCCTCGGCAGCCCCCGTCCCTCGGAGCTCGGGGTCGTCGACGGCATCCTTCTCGACCGGGCCTTCGCGCCCGAACGGCACAAGAACGCCCAGGAGCTGGCCGAGGTCTCCGACGTGCACCCGCCGGCGCCGCACAACATCGCCAACGCCCTGGCGGCGGCGGCGCTCGCCCGCGCGTTCGGCGTCCCTCCGGCCGCCGTCCGGGACGGATTGCGTGCCTTCCGGCCGGACGCCCACCGCATCGCCCACGTGGACCGGATCGACGACGTGGACTACGTCGACGACTCCAAGGCCACCAACACCCACGCCGCAGAGGCCTCCCTGGCCGCGTACGAGCACATCGTCTGGATCGGCGGCGGCCTCGCCAAGGGCGCGGAGTTCGACGACCTGGTCAAGGCCGCGGGCAAGCGGTTGTGCGGCGTCGTGCTGATGGGGGCCGACCGCGCCCTCATCCGTGAAGCGCTCGCGCGACACGCCCCCGAGGTCCCGGTCGTCGACCTCGACCGCACCGACACTGGGGCGATGGCGGCGGCCGTCCACGCGGCGCGGCGCCTCGCCCACCCGGGGGACACGGTGCTCCTGGCACCGGCCTGCGCGTCGATGGACATGTTCGCGAACTACAAGGCTCGCGGAAACGCCTTCGCGGAGGCCGTACGGGATCTGCGGGCGCCCGGCGCCGGGCAGTAGCCGCAGCCGCTCCGGCCCGCACCGCGACCTAGGAGGGGACATGACGGCAGCCGAACAAGGTGGCGCCTCCGGTTCTCGTTCCCGCAACGCGCTGAAGGCGCCGGCCCGCCCGCCGCGGCCGGCGCCGCCCCGCCCCAGGGCGACCGCCCCCAAGGCGCGCACGTCCGACGGAAAGACGCCGCGGGGCAGCGCGCTGCGCGGCACCAGGGTCGTCCTGGACCGCGCCAGGCGGGCCTGGGACCGCCCGCTGACCGCCTACTACGTCATCCTCGGCAGCAGCCTGCTGATCACCGTGCTCGGCCTGGTGATGGTCTTCTCCGCCTCGCAGATCAAGGCGCTGGAGGACGGACTGCCGTCCACGTACTACTTCCGCAAGCAGCTGTTCGCCGCCGTGCTCGGCACCGGCCTGCTCATCGCCGCCACGCGGGTGCCGGTACGGCTGCATCGCGCCCTGTCCTACCCGCTGCTCGTCGGCTCGGTGTTCCTCATGGCGCTCGTCCAGGTGCCGGGGATAGGGGAGTCCGTCAACGGCAACCAGAACTGGCTGCGCCTCGGCGGCCCGTTCCAGTTGCAGCCCAGCGAGTTCGGCAAGCTCGCGCTCGTGCTGTGGGGCGCGGACCTGCTGGCCCGCAAGGAGGACCTGAAGCTGCTCGCCCAGTGGAAGCACCTGCTGATCCCGCTGGTGCCGGTGGCCTTCCTGCTGCTGGGCCTGATCATGCTCGGCGGTGACATGGGCACCGCCATCATCCTCACGGCGATCCTGTTCGGCCTGCTGTGGATCGCCGGCGCCCCCACCCGGCTGTTCGCGGGCGTGCTCGCCGTCGCGGGGGCGATCGGTTTCCTGCTGATCAAGACCAGCGGCAACCGCATGGAGCGGCTGCAGTGCATCGGCGCCACCGAGGTCACTCCCAGTGGCGGCTGCTGGCAGGCGGTGCACGGCATCTACGCCCTGGCCTCGGGCGGGTGGTTCGGATCCGGGCTCGGGGCGAGTGTGGAGAAATGGGGCCAACTACCCGAACCGCACAACGACTTCATCTTCGCCGTGACCGGGGAGGAACTGGGGCTGACGGGCACGCTGTCGGTGCTCGCCCTCTTCGCGGCTCTAGGCTATGCGGGTATCCGCGTGGCCGGTCGAACGGAGGATCCCTTCGTCAGGTTTGCCGCGGGAGGCGTGACGACGTGGATCACGGCGCAGTTCGTGGTCAACATCGGTGCGGTGCTCGGCCTGCTGCCGATCGCCGGTGTCCCGCTCCCGCTGTTCTCCTACGGGGGCTCGGCCCTCCTGCCGACCATGTTCGCGATCGGGTTGCTCATCGCCTTCGCGAGGAGCGAGCCCGCCGCGCGAGCGGCGCTCAACGCGCGGGGGCCCGGCTACTGGCCGGGGGCAATGACACGGACGATGAGGCGGTTCGTCAGACGGCGGCCGTCCGGAGAGCGGTGAATTTCGGTGCATGTCGTACTCGCCGGTGGGGGGACCGCCGGCCACATCGAGCCCGCGCTCGCGCTCGCCGACGCCCTGCGCAGGCAGGACCCGACCGTGGGGATCACGGCACTCGGCACCGAGCGGGGCCTGGAGACCCGGCTGGTGCCAGAACGCGGCTACGAGCTGGCGCTCATCCCCGCCGTTCCGCTGCCGCGCAAGCCCACCCCTGAGCTGATCACCGTCCCCGGGCGGTTGCGCGGCACCATCAAGGCGGCCGAGCAGGTCCTGGAGCGCACCAAGGCCGACGCGCTCGTCGGGTTCGGCGGCTACGTCGCCCTGCCCGGCTATCTGGCCGCCAAGCGGCTCGGCGTGCCGATCGTGGTGCACGAGGCCAACGCCCGCCCGGGCCTCGCCAACAAGATCGGCTCCCGTTACACCGACTTCGTGGCCGTGAGCACCCCGGACAGCAAGCTCCGGCACTCCCGCTACGTCGGCATCCCGCTGCGCCGGTCCATCGCGACCCTCGACCGGGCCGCGGTCCGCGCCCAGGCGCGTGCCGCCTTCGGCCTCGACCAGGGCCTGCCGACCCTGCTGGTCTCGGGCGGCTCCCAGGGTGCCCGGCGGCTCAACGAGGTGATCACCTCCGTCGCCCCGCGCCTGCAGCAGTCCGGCATCCAGATCCTGCACGCGGTCGGCCCGAAGAACGAGCTCCCGCGCTCCGACAACATGCCCGGCATGCCGCCGTACATCCCCGTCTCCTACCTGGACCGGATGGACCTCGCCTATGCGGCCGCGGACATGATGCTCTGCCGGGCCGGCGCCATGACCGTCGCCGAACTGTCCGCCGTGGGCCTGCCGGCCGCCTACGTCCCGCTGCCGATCGGCAACGGCGAGCAGCGGCTGAACGCGCAGCCGGTGGTCAAGGCAGGCGGCGGCTTCATCGTCGACGACGCGGACCTGAGCGCGGACTGGGTGCTCGGCAACGTGCTGCCGGTCATGACCGATCCGCACCGTCTGTACGAGATGTCGCGTGCCGCGGCCGAGTTCGGCCGCCCGCACGCGGACGAACTGCTCGTCGCCATGGTCCACGAGGCGATCGCCGCCCGACGCCGCTGAACCCGGCGCCGGCCGGGCACCTCCGGCACCCCGCGGACGCCGCGGGGGCGACCCGTGCTCCGTTGGGGTCACGGGGGAGGGGGCCCGGCCCGCCCGGCGGCGCGCGGCCGCCCGGGCATCCAGCACGACGACTAGCCTGCCCGGAAGCGAAGGCAGTTGCGACGACCCCGGAGGCGAACGTGGCCGTACCGACGACCGTCGAGGCGGCCGGCGACCAGGACGACGGGCTCCACGGCCCGCCGCGGCGGAGCCGGCGCGTCATCGTCCTCGCGGCGCTCGCCGCGGCCACCGTGCTGGGCGGCGCCGGCGCCTGGCTGCTCTACGGCTCCTCCTGGCTGCGCGCGACGCATGTCCGCGTGGCGGGCGCCGAGGTTCTCTACCCCGACGAGGTGCGCGACGCGGCGCAGGTCCCGCTCAACGGGCCGCTGGTTTCCGTGGACACGGGCGAGATCGCCCGCCGGCTCAAGGCGCGGCTGCCGCGCATCTCCGCAGTGGAGGTGGAGCGTTCATGGCCGCACACGGTCACACTGAAAGTGACGGAACGAACTCCTGCCGCCCTTGTGAAAGGTGACGGTTACTTCGCCGAAGTCGACGCGGACGGCTTCCGGTTCGCCGAGCGTGAGACCCCTCTCAAGGGTGTGCCCATCATCGAATTGCAGCCCGACCGCGACTCCGCGAGCTATCGACTTTTCGGGGCAAAACGCCTTCTGGCGGCGGCGGTTCGGGTGGCGGCGGACCTGCCGAAGGCCGCATACCGGGACGCGCAGCTCATCGAGGTGCGCTCATATGACGACATTACGGTCCAACTGGCCGGTGGTCGTGTGGTGATGTGGGGGAGCGCGGAACAGGGCGCGGAGAAGGCGGTCGCCCTCGCGGCGCTGATGAAAGTCGAGCGTGATGCCGAGTTCTTCGATGTGAGCGCCCCAACATCCCCTGCCGCATCGGACGGTTGACGCCTCCGTCTTCTGTTCGACACCCTGACTGGTCCGGCTCTGGCGTGATCACATAGGGTCAAAAGAAAAGCGGGAGGTTCGGCGTGTTCGTTGAACGCGAACCGCTTGTCGATTTAGTGTCCTGTCCCAAAGACAGTGCGGGACAGACATACTGGTAACCCTAAACCTCAGGGTTAGGGTTCGGATCGGCCGGCCTTCCCGACCGTCCCCACAGGTATACGTAACTCGAGGCGAGAGGCCTTCGACGTGGCAGCACCGCAGAACTACCTCGCAGTCATCAAGGTCGTCGGCATCGGCGGCGGTGGCGTGAACGCCATCAACAGGATGATCGAGGTCGGTCTCAAGGGCGTCGAGTTCATCGCGATCAACACCGATGCACAGGCCCTGCTCATGAGCGACGCCGACGTCAAGCTGGACGTCGGCCGGGAGCTCACTCGTGGACTCGGCGCCGGCGCCAACCCCGATGTCGGCCGCAAGGCCGCCGAGGACCACCGCGAGGAGATCGAAGAGGTGCTCAAGGGCGCCGACATGGTCTTCGTCACCGCGGGCGAGGGCGGCGGCACCGGCACCGGCGGCGCGCCCGTGGTCGCCAACATCGCCCGCTCGCTGGGTGCCCTGACCATCGGTGTGGTCACCCGCCCGTTCACCTTCGAGGGCCGCCGCCGGGCCAACCAGGCCGAGGACGGCATCGCCGGGCTGCGCGACGAGGTCGACACCCTCATCGTGATCCCCAACGACCGCCTGCTGTCCATCTCGGACCGCCAGGTGAGCGTGCTGGACGCCTTCCGCTCCGCGGACCAGGTGCTGCTCTCGGGTGTCCAGGGCATCACCGACCTGATCACCACTCCGGGCCTGATCAACCTCGACTTCGCCGACGTGAAGTCCGTCATGTCCGAGGCGGGTTCGGCCCTGATGGGCATCGGCTCCGCCCGCGGGGACGACCGCGCGGTCGCCGCCGCGGAGATGGCCATCTCCTCGCCGCTGCTGGAGGCGTCGATCGACGGCGCCCGGGGCGTGCTGCTCTCCATCTCCGGCGGCTCGGACCTCGGTCTGTTCGAGATCAACGAGTCGGCCCAGCTGGTCAGCGAGGCCGCCCACCCCGAGGCCAACATCATCTTCGGCGCGGTCATCGACGACGCCCTGGGCGACGAGGTCCGGGTCACCGTCATCGCGGCGGGCTTCGACGGCGGGCAGCCGCCGACCCGCAACCGCGACAAGGTGCTCGGCTCGTACTCCTCCCCCTCCCGCGAGGAGAGCGCCTCCCCGGCCCCGGCTCGCCCGGCCACCCCGCCCGCCGAGCCGGTCCGCCCGGCCTTCAGCGGCCTGGGCAGTGTCACCCAGCGTGAGGAAGAGCCCCCGGCCGCCTCCTCCGGCCGCCAGGCCGGGGGAGAGCCGGTCGCCGAAGTGCCGGCCCAGCCGATCGCCCCGCAGGTTCCCCCGGCGCGTCCGTACCAGGACACCACCGCCGAGGAACTCGACGTACCCGACTTCCTGAAGTAAGCACAGCCACACGTGATAACGCTCAACCTCGAACGTCCGGGCGGCGCCCACTTCGCTTTCACCGACAGGTGGGGCGGGGTGAGCGCCGCTCCGTACGACAGCCTCAATCTCGGCGGCGCGGTCGGCGACGATCCGGCCGCCGTCCGGTCCAACCGCGACCTCGCCGCGCGTGAACTGGGAGTCGACCCCGCCCGCGTGGTGTGGATGAACCAGGTGCACGGCAACGACGTCGCCGTCGTCGCCGCCCCCTGGGCCGACGGCCGGGTCCCGGAGGTGGACGCCGTCGTCACCACCCGCCCCGGGCTCGCCCTCGCGGTGCTGACCGCGGACTGCGTCCCGGTCCTGATGGCCGACCCGCACGCCGGGGTGGCGGCCGCGGCCCACGCCGGCCGTCCGGGTCTGCTGGCGGGAGTCGTCCCGGCGGCGGTGGAGGCCATGGTCGGCCTCGGCGCCCGCGCCGAGCGGATCATCGCGATGACCGGGCCCGCGGTCTGCGGCTCCTGCTACGAGGTTCCCGAGGCCATGCGGGAGGAGGTCGCCACCGCCGTCCCCGAGGCCCGGGCCACCACGAGCTGGGGCACCCCCTCCCTGGACATCGTCAGCGGAGTGCACGCCCAACTCGCCCGACTGGGTGTACCCATGGGTGAGAAATCCCATATTTGTACGATGGAGTCCGGGGATCACTTCTCCTATCGCCGCGAGCGGACGACCGGGCGACTCGCGGGATATGTCTGGTTGGACGGACCGAGTGACTGATCGTACGCAAGAGCGAAGGGCCGAGCTGGCGGCGAACCTGACCGCGGTCGAGGAGCGCATCGCGACGGCCTGCGCGGCGGCCGGCCGGGCACGGGGCGAGGTGACCTTGGTCGTGGTCACCAAGACCTATCCGGCCCGTGACGTGCGGCTCCTGTCGGGGCTGGGCGTCCGCGAAGTGGCGGAGAACCGCGACCAGGACGCGGCCCCCAAGGCCGAGGCTTGCGCCGACCTCCCGTTGACCTGGCACTTCGTGGGCCAGTTGCAGACGAACAAGGTGCGCTCGGTGGTCCGTTACGCGGATGTCGTGCACTCGGTCGACCGCCTCCGGCTGGTCGACGCGCTCTCCGCGGCCGTCGTGAAGTCCGAGCGGGCCGACCGCGAGCTCGGCTGCCTGGTGCAGGTCGCGTTGGACGCCGAGTCCGGCTCGCAGGGCGCCCGCGGCGGCATCGCACCCGATGCCGTCGAAGGGATCGCCGAGGCCGTCGCCGCCGCCCCCGGGCTCCGCCTC
The DNA here is from genome assembly GCF_057707665.1 of Actinacidiphila sp. bgisy167. Taxonomy (NCBI): domain Bacteria; kingdom Bacillati; phylum Actinomycetota; class Actinomycetes; order Kitasatosporales; family Streptomycetaceae; genus Actinacidiphila; species Actinacidiphila sp. bgisy167. The sequence goes on from NZ_JBYIQP010000054.1 coordinate 23,988, forward strand.
GACGGGCTGATGACCGTGGCACCGCTGGCGGGGCCGTACGCCGGTCAACCTCGCGCTGCCTTCGATCGGCTGGTGGAAATCTCATCCTGCCTGCGCGCGGCGCATCCGGCTGCAAACATGGTCTCGGCAGGGATGAGCGCGGACCTCGAAGAGGCCGTCGCCGCCGGTGCGACACACGTACGCATCGGTAGCGCGGTACTCGGAGTCCGGACCGGGCTCGGGTAACGTCACCAAACAAGTCGGACCACACAAAAAATATGGTCTTTCCCCGCTGAGAGGACGCAGAGCATGGCCGGCGCGATGCGCAAGATGGCGGTCTACCTCGGCCTCGTGGAGGACGACGGGTACGACGGCCCGGGATTCGACCCCGACGACGAGTTCGAACCCGAACCCGAGCCGGAGCGCTCCCGCCGCCCGCACCAGTCCCACCAGCCACCGCACCAGACACAACCGGAGGAACCGGCGCGCATCGTGCACGCTCCGGCCCCCCGGGAGCCCCGGATCGCCTCAGTGGCATCTATCACACAAGAACGCCATAGCCTGGAGAAGAACGCACCGGTGATCATGCCTAAGGTCGTGTCGGAACGAGAGCCGTACCGGATCACGACACTCCACCCCCGTACGTACAACGAAGCCCGTACGATCGGGGAACACTTCCGTGAGGGCACGCCGGTGATCATGAATCTGACGGAGATGGACGACACGGACGCGAAGCGACTTGTCGACTTTGCCGCCGGGTTGGTCTTCGGTCTGCACGGCAGTATCGAGCGGGTGACGCAGAAGGTGTTTCTGCTGTCGCCTGCTAACGTCGATGTCACGGCGGAGGACAAGGCCCGCATCGCCGAAGGCGGGTTCTTCAATCAGAGCTGAGATACGCAACCGTACGAAACCGGCCGCGAGGCCCATGACCGGGCAGGGGAGAGGGAAGCGCGATGGACATCGCACTCCAGGTGCTGTGGATCGCGCTGATGTGCTTCCTGCTTGTCCTGATCTTCCGGTTGGTGATGGACTACGTTTTCCAGTTCGCCCGATCGTGGCAGCCTGGGAAGCCCATGGTGGTCGTTCTGGAGGCCGCCTACACTGTCACCGATCCGCCACTCAAGCTTCTGCGGCGGTTCATCCCGCCGCTACGTCTCGGGGGCGTGGCGCTCGACCTGTCCTTCTTCGTATTGATGATCATCGTGTACATCCTGCTCACCGTCGTGGGGGGCTTGCGAGGATGACCGATGCGGGCTCCCGATATGTCGACGATCACGTTGAGGTGAAGAGATGCCACTGACCCCCGAGGACGTGCGGAACAAGCAGTTCACCACCGTCCGCCTCCGAGAAGGCTATGACGAGGACGAGGTGGACGCCTTCCTCGACGAGGTCGAGGCGGAACTGACCCGACTGCTCCGCGAGAACGAGGACCTGCGGGCCAAGCTGGCCGCGGCGACCCGTGCCGCCGCCCAGAACCAGCAGCAGGGCATGCGCAAGCCCGAGCCGCAGGACGGCCGCGGTCCCGGGGCTCCCGTGCCCGCCGCCATATCAGGACCGCAGCCGGTGCCGCCCCAGCAGATGGGCGGCCCCGGTCCCCAGGGACCCGGCAGTGGCCTCGCCCTGCCCGCCGGGCCCAGCGCACAGCAGGGCCCCGGTCCGATGGGCCAGGGTCCGATGCAGGGCGGCCCCATGGGTCCCGGTCCGATGGGCCAGGGTCCGATGGGTCAGGGTCCGATGGGTCAAGGCCAGATGCAGGGCGGCCCCATGGGTCCCGGTCCGATGGGCCAGCACCCCATGGGCGGCCCCGGTCACCCGATGCAGCAGCAGGGCCCCGGTGGTGACAGCGCCGCCCGGGTGCTCTCGCTCGCCCAGCAGACGGCCGACCAGGCGATCGCCGAAGCGCGCTCCGAGGCGAACAAGATCGTTGGTGAGGCCCGCAGCCGCGCCGAGGGCCTGGAGCGCGACGCCCGCGCCAAGGCCGACGCCCTTGAGCGGGACGCGCAGGAGAAGCACCGCGTGGCCATGGGCTCCCTGGAGTCCGCCCGCGCCACGCTGGAGCGCAAGGTCGAGGATCTGCGCGGCTTCGAACGCGAGTACCGCACCCGCCTGAAGTCGTACCTGGAGAGCCAGCTGCGCCAGCTGGAGAACCAGGCCGACGACTCGCTCGCCCCGCCGCGCACCCCCGCGGCAGCGTCGCTCTCCTCCGGTTCCGGAGGCATGGGCGGCACGATGGGCGGCGGTATGGCCACGGCCGGTGCCGGCACCATGGGTGGCGGTCAGAGCTACGGCGGCGGTCAGGGCATGGGCGGCGTCGGCGGGCAGACCCCGACGTACGGCGGCCAGCAGCAGATGTCGCCGGCCATGACGCAGCCGATGGCACCGGTACGGCCGCAGGGACCGGCGCCGCTGCAGCAGGCGCCGACGCCGATGCGTGGGTTCCTGATCGACGAGGACGACAACTAGTCGCTGCGCGACGGCGGTCGCTCATGCGATCGCGGCACCACAGAGGGCCGGGCCCCCAGGGAATCGCTTCCCTCGGGGGCCCGGCCCTTTCGCGCGCTGTGCGGGGGGCGGGCACGTGACGCTGGGGTCGGCACTGTAGGGGGCGCACGTGAGTGGGTGGGTCGGGGGCGGCCTTCGGGGCGGCCCCGCACGTGCCCATTGAACCCTCGCTGGCGTCCGGGGTGACTCCGGGTTGCGGTGTGAGGTCCACCGGCGGTGGGCAGAGCGCCCTGGTGAGGTCCGATGGCGTGGCCGCCTCGCGGGGTGCGCACCAAACGCTGACGCCCCGCCCACGGAACCCGTGGGCGGGGCGTCAGCGTCTGCCCGGGGGGCTACCGCTTGCGGAGGTGGAACGTGAGCCCGAGCACCTCGTCCGTGAAGGCCGGGCCGTAACCCTCCTCCGGGGCGCCGGAGGCGAAGTCCGTCGCCAGGACCTCGTCCGCGACGAGTTGCGCGTGCTCGGCGAGTGCCTCGGCCAGTTCCGGGTCGACCGCGGTCCAGCGCAGGGCGATGCGGTCGGCCACGTCCAGGCCGCTGTTCTTGCGGGCCTCCTGGACGAGCCGGATGACGTCGCGGGCCAGGCCGGCCCGGCGCAGCTCGGGGGTGATCTCGAGGTCGAGCGCCACGGTCGCGCCGGAGTCGGACGCGACGGACCAGCCCTCGCGCGGGGTCTCCGTGATGATCACTTCCTCCGGCGTCAGGGCGACCGTCTCGCCGTCCACGACCACCGATGCGTTGCCCTCGCGCAGCGCCAGCGACAGCGCCGCCGCGTCGCACGCGGCGACAGCCTTGGCGACGGCCTGGACGCCCTTGCCGAAGCGCTTGCCGAGGGCGCGGAAGTTGGCCTTGGCCGTGGTGTCGACGAGGGAGCCGCCGACCTCGCTCAGCGACGCCAGGGAGCCGACGTTGAGCTCCTCGGCGATCTGCGCCCGCAGTTCCTCGTCGAGCGCCTCGAAGCCCGACGCGGCGACCAGGGCCCGCGAGAGCGGCTGACGGGTCTTGACCCCGGACTCGGCCCGCGTGGCACGGCCCAGCTCCACGAGCCGGCGCACGAGTGTCATCCGTTCGGACAGGACGGGGTCGATCAGCGTCTCGTCCACCGTGGGCCAGCTCGCCAGGTGCACCGACTCGGGGGCGCCCGGAGTGACCGGGACGACCAGGTCCTGCCAGACGCGCTCGGTGATGAACGGCACCAGCGGGGCCATGAGGCGGGTCACCGTCTCGACGACGTCGTGCAGGGTGCGCAGCGCCGCCTTGTCGCCCTGCCAGAAGCGGCGCCGCGAGCGGCGCACGTACCAGTTGGACAGATCGTCGACGAAGGACGAGAGCAGCTTGCCCGCGCGCTGGGTGTCGTAGGACTCCAGCGCGTCGGTGACGTCCCGCACCAGGGTGCCCAGCTCGCCCAGCAGCCAGCGGTCCAGCAGCGGGCGGTCGGCCGGGGACGGATCGGCCTCGCCGGGGGCCCAGCCGGAGGTGCGGGCGTAAAGGGCCTGGAAGGCGACGGTGTTCCAGTACGTCAGAAGGGTCTTGCGGACGACCTCCTGGATCGTGCCGTGGCCGACCCGGCGGGCCGCCCAGGGCGAGCCGCCGGCCGCCATGAACCAGCGCACGGCGTCGGCGCCGTGCTGGTCCATGAGCGGGATGGGCTCGAGGATGTTGCCCAGGTGCTTGGACATCTTCCGGCCGTCCTCGGCGAGGATGTGGCCGAGGCAGACCACGTTCTCGTAGGCGTTCCGGTCGAAGACGAGGGTGCCGACGGCCATCAGCGTGTAGAACCAGCCGCGGGTCTGGTCGATCGCCTCGGAGATGAACTGCGCCGGGTAGGTGCCCTCGAAGAGCTCCTTGTTGCGGTACGGGTAGCCCCACTGCGCGAACGGCATGGAGCCGGAGTCGTACCAGGCGTCGATGACCTCGGGCACACGCACGGCCTCGGCGGAGCACTGCGGGCACGCGAAGGTGACGTCGTCGATGAAGGGGCGGTGCGGGTCGAGGCCGGTCTGGTCGGCGCCGGTCAGCTGCGACAGCTCGGCCAGCGAGCCGACGCAGGTGAGGTGGTCCTGCTCGCAGCGCCAGACGGGCAGAGGCGTGCCCCAGTAGCGGTTGCGGGACAGCGCCCAGTCGATGTTGTTGTCGAGCCAGTCGCCGAAGCGGCCGTGCTTGACCGCCTCCGGATACCAGTTGGTGCGCTCGTTCTCGCGGAGCAGGGCGTCCTTGACCGCGGTCGTGCGGATGTACCAGGACGGCTGCGCGTAGTAGATCAGAGCGGTGTGGCAGCGCCAGCAGTGCGGGTAGCTGTGCTCGTACGGCAGGTGCCGGAAGAGCAGCCCGCGCGACTGCAGGTCGTCGACGAGGACTTCGTCGGCCTTCTTGAAGAACTGACCGCCGACGAGCGCCAGCTCCTCCTCGAAGGTGCCGTCGGGCCGCACCGGGTTGACGACGGGCAGGCCGTAGGCGCGGCAGGTCTTCAGGTCGTCCTCACCGAAGGCGGGCGACTGGTGGACCAGGCCGGTGCCGTCCTCGGTCGTCACGTACTCGGCGTTGACGACGAAGTGCGCGCCCTCGATCTCCACCAGGTCGAAGGGCCGCCGGTAGGTCCAGCGCTCCATCTCGCGCCCGGTGAAGCTCTGCCCGGTGGCCGCCCAGCCCTCCCCGAGCGCCTTGCCGAGCAGCGGCTCGGCGACGACCAGCTTCTCCTCGCCGTCGGTCGCGACGACATAGGTGACGTCAGGGTGGGCGGCGACCGCGGTGTTGGAGACCAGCGTCCAGGGTGTGGTCGTCCACACCAGGAGCGCGGCCTCGCCGGCGAGCGGACCCGAGGTGAGCGGGAAGCGCACGTAGACCGAGGGGTCGACCACGGTCTCGTACCCTTGCGCCAGTTCGTGGTCGGACAGGCCGGTCCCGCAGCGCGGGCACCAGGGCGCGACGCGGTGGTCCCGCACCAGCAGGCCCTTGTCGAAGATCTGCTTGAGCGACCACCAGACGGACTCGATGTACTCCGGGTCCATGGTCCGGTAGGCGTCGTCGAGGTCCACCCAGTACCCCATGCGGGTGGTCAGCTCGGCGAAGGCGTCGGTGTGCCGGGTCACCGACTCACGGCACTTGGCGTTGAACTCGGCGATGCCGTACGCCTCGATGTCCTTCTTGCCGGAGAAGCCCAGCTCCTTCTCGACGGCGAGCTCCACCGGCAGGCCGTGGCAGTCCCAGCCGGCCTTGCGGGTCACATGGTGGCCCTGCATCGTCTTGAAGCGCGGGAAGACGTCCTTGAAGACGCGAGCCTCGATGTGGTGCGCGCCGGGCATGCCGTTGGCGGTCGGCGGGCCCTCGTAGAAGACCCACTCCGGCTTGCCCTCGCTCTGCTCGAGAGAGCGGGCGAAGACCTTGTTCTCCTGCCAGAACGCGAGCACGTCGTGCTCCAGCGCGGGCAGGTCGACCTGGGCGGGGACCTGGCGGTACTGCGTCATCGGATTCTGCCTCCGGCGGACACGTGCGCGTGCGTATTCCGTCGGAGGGACGAGAGCGCCTGCTGTGAGTGCTCCCGCGGTACCACCCTCCTTGGTTGCGGGCGGCCCTCGCGGGACTCGTCCGCAACCCCCTCGTTGGGGTCGCGCTGCCGGGTCTACTCGCCCGTGCGGGCTTTCTTCCGGCGGCTCGGGGGTGATCTTCACGTCGCGCACACCCCCGGGCTTCCACCGTCCCCGGGTCGCTATGGGCTGCGTGCGGCGCTACTCGTCCCCTTCCACGCCTTTCGCTCCGCCCAGTGTAAGGGGCAGCGGGGCGCGCTGTCGGCCGGGTTTCCGCGAAGGGCCGGTGTGACCCGAATGGACCGGTCCGCGCCCTGTCACCCGTTGCCTCCGGATTACCTCGCGGAGAGCTGGGCACACTTTGGCACACCTGCCTCCCGACCCGGCGCGGCAGGCGGATCAGGCGGCGAGCCCCGTTGCCGCGGGTCCGGAGCCGATTTATCGTTCCGGAACGATTCACGAGCAATATCACAGTATGTGAAGGGGCTCGGCCATGGTGGGGAAGAAGACCACCGTCACGAAGAAGACGACGGCGAAGAAGACGGCACCGGCGGCCGCCCCCGCGGCCCGGCGGAAGGCCGCGCCCACCGCGCGCAAGGCGACGGCCAAGCCCCCGGCCCCGGCCGCGTCCCCCACTCGCAAGAAGACCGCCGTGGCCGGCGAAGGAGCGGCCGAGGGGAAGCGGTCGATAGCGCGCACGCCGGCGGCGGAGGAGAAGGCGGCGACGTCCACCAGGTCCCCCGCGAAGAAGGCCGCGGCCCGGAAGAAGGCGCCCGCGAAAGAGGCTGTCGTACGGAAAGCGGCACCCGCCGCGAAGAAGGCCGCGGCACCTGCCGCGGGGAAGACCGCGGCCAAGGCCGCAGGAAAGAAGGCGGCCGTGGCGGAGGAGACGACGACCAAGGCGGCGTCCACGCGGAAGACCACGGGACGCACGGCGGGCAGGACCGCGCCCCCCGCCAAGAGGACGGGGACGGCGGCGGAGAAGCCCGCGAAGGCGCCGACCGCGGCGAAGAAGGCGGCGACGACGAGGAAGGCGGCGGGCGGGAAGGCCGCACCGGCGAAGAAGGCGGCGACGGCGGCGAAGGCGCCGCCGGCGAAGAAGACCGCCCCCGCACCGAAGGCCGGGAAGGCCCGGAAGACGGCCGAGGGCGGCACCTCCGGAACGGGCAGGACCGGCAGGGCGGCCGCACCCGCGAAGAGCACGGCCACGGGCGCCACTGTCGGCAGCGGCCCGGCCGCCCGCGGGGCAGCGAAGACCACGAAGGCCGCGAAGGCCACGACGACGGGAGCCAAGAAGGTGGTTGCGAAGAAGACGGCGGCCGGTACGGCCGCGGCGGAGGCGTCGGCTTCGGCGCTCCCCACGGCCCGCATCGCCCAGGCGCCGGGCGCCGTAGCCGCGGGTGACCTGGCCGTACGGCCGGACGAGGAGCCGTGGTCCGAGGCGGAGGTGGACGCGGCGCGCGCAGAACTGCTGGCCGAGATGGAACGGCTGCGGTCCGAGATCACCACCTCGGAGGACGCCATCACCGGCCTCCTGCGCGACTCGGGCGACGGCGCCGGGGACGACCAGGCAGACACCGGTACCAAGAACATCACACGTGAGCACGAGATGGCTCTGACGGCCAACGCCCGCGAGATGCTCGCCCAGACCGAGCACGCCTTGGAGCGGCTCGACTCCGGCACGTACGGGCGCTGCGAGTCCTGCGGCAAGCCGATCGGCAAGGCGCGGATGCAGGCCTTCCCCCGGGCGACGCTGTGCGTGGACTGCAAGCAGCGCCAGGAGCGCCACTGACCGCCGTCCGCAGGCCGCGGACCGCCCTCCGCGGAGCATGCGGAGCGCGACCGCGGAGACGGTGAATCGCTGCGCCCGCGCCCGCGCCCCCGCTGTTCGGACGTACGTGCCGTAACCTCGTCTGCGTCAGGATCCGGACTGGCGCAGACCAGGGCTGAAGGACTCACATGGCGAAGGCACAGGAGACCGCTTCGGAGACGGCCGAGGAGCCGACCGGCGGTACGGACGAGGTCACCGGCAAGGGGCCGCGGCGCATCGCCGTGCTGCTCGGCGTCGCGGCGCTCGCGTACGTCCTCGACCTGCTCTCCAAGATCTGGGTGGTGACCCGGCTCGAGGGGCACGAGCCCATCGAGGTGCTCGGCAGCTACCTGCGCTTCGAAGCGGTGCGCAACGCCGGCGCGGCCTTCGGTTTCGGCCAGGGCATGACCATCGTCTTCACGGTGATCGCGGTCACCGTGATCGTGGTGATCGCGAGGATCGCCCGCAAGCTGCACAGCGTGCCCTGGGCCATCGCGCTGGGGCTGCTGCTGGGTGGCGCCTTCGGCAACCTCACGGACCGGGTGTTCCGCTCTCCGGGCCTTCTCAAGGGGCATGTGGTCGACTTCATCGCGCCCACGCACTTCGCGGTCTTCAACCTGGCCGACTCGGCGATCGTCTGCGGCGGCATCCTGATCGTCCTGCTGTCCTTCCGCGGTCTCGACCCGGACGGAACCGTCCACAAGGACTGAGCCGAAGGGAGCGCGGCGAAGGACGCCCCACGGATCCGGCATACTCGATCAGGTGAGTATGCCTGCCGAAGTCCGATCGCTACCCGTCCCCGAAGGCCTCGAGGGTGAGCGCGTCGACGCCGCCATCGCCCGCATGTTCGGTTTCTCGCGGACCAAGGCGGCCGAGCTGGCCGCCGCCGGGAAGGTGACGATCGACGGCAGTGAGGCCGGCAAGTCCGACCGGGTCTCCGGCGGCGCCTGGCTCGAGGTCGAGATGCCCGCGCAGCCGCGCCCGGTGGAGATCGTCGCCGAGCCGGTGCCCGGGATGCGCATCGTGTACGACGACGACCACGTGGTCGTGATCGACAAGCCCGTGGGCGTGGCCGCGCATCCCAGCCCCGGCTGGACCGGTACCACGGTCATCGGCGGCCTGGCCGCAGCCGGCTACCGGATCTCCACCTCCGGTGCCGCCGAGCGCCAGGGCATCGTCCACCGCCTCGACGTCGGCACCTCGGGGCTGATGGTCGTCGCCAAGTCGGAGATCGCCTACAGCGACCTCAAGCAGCAGTTCCGCGAGCGCACCGTGGACAAGCGCTACCACGCGCTGGTCCAAGGCCACCCCGACCCGCTCAGCGGCACCATCGACGCCCCGATCGGCCGCCACCCGAACCACGACTACAAGTGGGCCGTGACCGCCGACGGCAAGCCCAGCGTCACGCACTACGACCTCGTCGAGGCGTTCCGCGCGGCCTCTCTGCTCGACATCAAGCTGGAGACCGGCCGCACCCACCAGATCCGGGTCCACATGGCCGCCCACCGCCACCCCTGCGTCGGCGACCTGACCTACGGGGCGGACCCCACCCTGGCCAAGCGGCTCAAGATCGGCCGCCAGTGGCTGCACGCCGTCCGCCTGGGCTTCTCCCACCCCGACGACGGCCGCTGGGTGGAGTTCGAGAGCCCCTACCCGGACGACCTGCAGTACGCCCTCGACACGGTGCGAGCCGACAGTGCCTGAGAACGACTACGAGGTCCGGGTCGCCGCCGACCCGGACGACCTGAAGGCGTACTACGCGGTGCGGCACGAGGTGTTCGTCATCGAGCAGGGGGTCCCCGCGGACCTCGAGTACGACGCTCGCGACGCCGACGCCGTGCACGTCCTGGCCACCGGCCCGGACGGCGCGCTCGGCGCGGGACGGCTGCTCCTCGGTGAGGACGGCACCGGCATCCTCGGCCGGCTCGCCGTGACCGGCGCCAACCGCGGGCGCGGCATCGGCGTGGCCCTGGTGCGCGCCATCGAGGAGGAGGCCCGGCGGCACGGCCAGTCCGCCGTCGAACTGCACGCGCAGGCCCATGCCGTCGGCTTCTACGAGCGCCTCGGCTACACGTCCTTCGGCGCGGAGTACGAGGAGGCGGGGATACCGCACCTGTCGATGAGGCGAGTGCTCTGACCGGGGTGAAGGCGGCTTACATGCCACGCTAGGGGTGTGGATCAACTCGCGCTGTTCTTCACCCTGATGCTTGCGGCCATCGTCGTAGTGCCGCTGGGCGACCGGCTGGGGCTGCCGTCGCCCGTGCTGATGACGCTGCTGGGGGTCGTGCTGGCCCTCCTGCCCTTCGTGCCGAACGTCAGGATCGACCCCGAGCTCATCCTGCCGCTCGTGTTGCCGCCACTGCTCTACGCCTCCGTACAGCGCACGTCCTGGCGGCAGTTCGCCGCCAACAGAAAGGCCATCTTCCTGCTGGCCGTCGCCTTGGTGCTGATCACCACCGCCGTGGTCGGCACCATCGCCGCCGTCATCGTGCCCGGCGTCTCGCTGGCCGCCGCCGTGGCGCTGGGCGCGCTGGTCGCCCCACCCGACCCGGTGGCCGCCACCGCGGTGGCCGGGCGCCTGGGCCTGCCCCGCCGCATGGTGTCGACCCTGGAGGGCGAAGGGCTGTTCAACGACGTCACGGCGATCGTCGTCTACAACGTGGCCGTCGCCGCGGCCGTGACGGGCTCCTTCTCCTGGCCCGTGGCGCTCGGCGAGCTGCTGCTGTCCGCTGTGGTCGCGGTCGCCGTCGGTGTCGTGCTGGGCTGGGCGGCCTCCAAGCTCATGGGGGTGGTGGGCGACCCGACCCTGCAGATCGGGCTCTCCCTGCTCGTCCCCTTCGCCTCGTACGCGATCGCCGACCAGGCCCACGGCTCCGGCGTCCTCGCCGTGCTCACCACCGCGCTGTTCCTCGCGGAACACGCCCGCGACGCGGACGACGTGACGGGACGGCTGGTCGGCGCCACCTTCTGGGAGGTCGTCGACACGCTCGTCACCGGCGTGGCCTTCGGCCTCATCGGCCTGGAGCTGCACAACGTCTTCGGCGCCGGCTCCGGCCGCTGGGGCACGATGTTCGGGCACGCCGCGATCGTCGTCGGCGCTGTCGTCCTCGTACGGCTCGGCTATCTGATGCCGGCCGCCGCGGTGACCCGGCGGCTGCACAAGAGGCGCGACCTCGACGAGGACATCCCCATGACCTGGCGTGAGACCGCCGTCATGTGGTGGTCCGGTATGCGCGGCGTGGCGTCCGTCGCCCTGGCGCTGGCCATCCCGCACACCACGGCGAGCGGCGCGCCCTTCCCAGGGCGCGACGAGATCCTCTTCATCGCCTTCTCCGTCGTCCTCGCCACCCTGGTGCTGCAGGGCATCACCCTCCCGTGGGTCGTCAGGCGGCTTGGGGTGAGCAGCGACACCCAGATGGAGCACGACATGGAGATGCTGCTCGCGCTGCGCGCCATGGCCGCCGCCAAGCAGCGCCTGAAGGAACTCGAGGCGACCGAGGAGTTCCCCGAGGAGGTCTCGGAGCTCCTGCACCGCCGCGCGTTCGACGTGGGGGCCCGGATCTGCCCCGACATCGTCGGCGACGAGAAGCGCGAGCGGCACACCGCCCGTGTGCGCCGCATCAAGACCGTCGAACGCGTCCAGCGCGACATGTTCTCCGCCGCCCGGCACGAGGTCCTCGCCGCCCGCAGCGAGCCCGGCTACGACCCCGAGATCGTCGACCGGGTGCTGCGCCAGCTCGACGTGCGCAGCCTGCGGGTGTCCCGGTAGCCGCTGCGGTTCCGCCCTACCGGGACCCCGGGCCCGGGCCGATGTCCCGGGCCCCGGGGACAGTCTGCCGCCGGTCCGGGGCCTCGGCCGGGCCGGGGGCGGTCGCCGTGCTGACGCGGGGCAGCGCGTACGGGTGCTCTCGGCGCAGCCAGTCGATCATGCGCTCCCGCACCAGGCAGCGCACCGTCCAGATGTCGTCGGCGTCCTTCGCCGTCACCAGCGCCCGGACCTCGATGGTCGACGGCGTGGTGTCCGTCACCACCAGGCCCCAGGCCCGGCCGTCCCACTGCTCGCACTCTTCGAGCACGTCGTGCAGGTGCTCGCGCATCAGGTCCATGGGCGCGGCGTGGTCCAGGTGGAAGAAGACGGTGCCGGTCATCCGAGCGTCGCCGCGGGACCAGTTCTCGAACGGCCGGCCGGCGAAGTACGACACCGGCATGGTGATCCGCCGCTCGTCCCAGGTGCGCACCACCAGATAGGTCAGCGTGATCTCCTCCACCGTCCCCCACTCGCCCTCCACGACCACCACGTCGCCGATCCGGACCATGTCACCGAAGGCGATCTGCAGTCCCGCGAAGAGGTTGCCCAGCGTCGCCTGCGCGGCGATGCCCGCGACGATGCCGATCAGCCCCGCCGAGGCGAGCATGGAGGCGCCGAAGCCGCGCATCGCCGGGAAGGTCAGCAGCATGGCCGCCACCGCCACCACCCCGACGACCGCGCTGACCACCCGTTGGATGAGCGTCACCTGGGTCCGCACCCGTCGCACCCGCGCCGCGTCACGGGGCGCGTGGACGGATGCGTACCGTGTGTAGGACGCCTCCACGACGGCCGCCGCGCCCCTGACGACCATCCAGGCACAGGCCCCGATCAGCACCAGCGTCAGCACCTGCGCGACCTCGCGGGTATGACCGCGGGCGAGGTGCGCCTGCGGGTACGAGACGCGCAGCAGCGATCCGCAGACCACCACCTGGAGCGGCAGCCGGGCGCGCCGCAGCAGGTTCCACAGCGGGGTCTCCGGATGCCGGGCGTCCGCCCGGCGCAGCGCGCGGTCCACGGCCCAGCCCACGGCAAGCGTGACGACCAGGGAGCCGCCCACCACGCCGAGCGGCCGTACGACGGAATCCACGTCCTCAGCGGTAACGGGCATGATGGAGCCCTTACCCGACCGTGCGCCGATCATGGGAAGTGACATTGTGAGCTCCGGCCTGACCATCGTGCTGTTCCACTCGGCCTACGGACTCCGTCCCGCCGTGCACGCCGCCGCCGACCGGTTGCGCGCGGCCGGCCACGAGGTCCTCGTCCCCGACCTCTACGAGGGCCGCACCGCGGACACCGTCGAGGAGGGCATGGCCATCAAGGACGGGATCGGCCGTGACGAACTGCTGATGCGCGCCGTCACCGTCTCAGGCCCGCTCTCCGAACGCGGCCTGGTGTACGCCGGGTTCTCACTGGGCGGTTCCATCGCCCAGAACCTCGCCCTCGCGGACGAGAAGGCCCGAGGCCTGCTGCTGCTGCACGGCACCTCCGACATCGCCGAGGACGCGGCCACCGACATCCCCGTCCAGTTGCACGTCGCCGAGCCCGACCCCTTCGAGCCCGACGACTGGCTGAACGCCTGGTACCTGCGCATGCGCAAGGCGGGCGCCGACGTGGAGGTCCACCGCTACCGGGGAGCCGGCCACCTGTTCACCGACCCGGACCTCGACGACTACGACGCGGAGGCGGCCGAGCGGGCCTGGGCGGTCGCCCTGGACTTCCTGGCGGACCTCGCCGCCCAGGACGCGTAACGGCGCAGCGGACGGCGGCCGTTGTCAGTGCCTGCTGCGATCATCCGGAGCATGGGTGTTCTCTACGGGTACTACTCGGCCGCCGACGACAAGGACGCCGCCCGCGCCGTGGTGCGCGCGTTCCGCCGTGCCGAGGCGGACAGCCGCGACCAGCACGTGACGCGGGGCATCGACCCGGTCGTGGAACTGCTCCCCGCGGAGGTCCTCATCACCGGCCGCGCACCGGAGGAGGTGCGGTCGGATCCACGCCGCGGAGCCCTGGTGGGGGTGGCCGGCGAGGGCCGGGTGGTCGCCGTCTCCCTCACCGACACCTTCCGCGACGCGCTCGCGGCCTTCGACGCGGATCTGCTGGACGACGTCGCCATGGGCTGGTCCCGCTCCTCCGGCGGCCTGCACGGGGCGCATGGCCCCGATGTCCTCGGGCCCTTCCTCAAGGAGCTCGCCGGGTTGGCCGGCCGCGCGTCGGCGGACGGGCGGCGGCTCTACTGCTGGATACGCCCCTGACCGAGGGCGGCCCGGCGGGGCGTGCGGCCGCGGCGAGCAGCAGCAGCGCGGCGGACGGCAGGAACACATACATCGCGATCTGCGCGCCGACGACGGACCAGGCGAGCAGCGCCAGGGCGATGACGACGCAGGCCTGGGCGAAGACCCTGGGGAACCGTCCCAGGAGCGGTGGCAGCGTCAGCGGGAGCACGGTCAGCACGAAGAAGCCGCCGTAGTAGCTGTGCACACCGTAGAGCAGTCCGGGCACCGAAGCGGCCAGCGCCCCCGCCGCGAGCACCCGTTGCAGGCGCCCGACCCTCGTCCGTGTCTCCGGCCGCCCCGTCCCAGCCCTCATGGCCGCCCCCTCCCCTGGCGCAGGCATCTTTGAACGCGTTCAACCTAGCGGATCGCGGCCTGGGGCAGCACCGGGTCGGTACCAGCGGCACGACGCGGCGGCGCCGTGGCCGGATCGAGCGGCGTGGCGCAGCACGCGCAAGGGGCGTCGAGCAGTTCCGCCGTGTCGAACCCCGCAGCGTCACCCATGCCGCACATCCAGTCGGCCACGCGGGAGAGGACTTCGTCCGGCCGGGCGCCGGAGACAGCCTGGGCCCGCTCGGCCTGGGGGACCGCCGCAACCACCTCGTCGTGGGTCAGAAGCAACTCGTGACCAACGTTGAAACCAGTGACGTCAACGGTGCCCAGCGGGCCGTCCCGTCGGAAACCGCAGCTCGGCTGGGCGGCGCCTCAGTAGACCGATATGTGCACATGGTCGAAGTGGTTCTGCGTGATGGACCCGCGGTCCTCCATCAGTTTCCAGCCCTGCTGCGGGAGTCGGCTCGACCATATGTGCTGCTCGTAGATGACGTACCAGATGCCGTACTCGTCCGCGTGCTCCCTGACCCAGGCCACGATGGCCTCGCCCAGGGCGTCGGGCTTGCCGGTGGCCTTCTCGCCGGCGGGCATGAGCATGAAGTCGCAGGCCCGCCCCAGGGGATGCTCGCCGCCTCCGACGATGCCGCCTTCCTCGCGGTAGCAGCCGGGGGCGCCCTTGAGGCCGTGGGGGCCGAACTCCTCGACGACGGCGTCGCGGACGGCCTCCATGCGGGCGGTGATGTGCTGCGGCCCACGGGGCTGCTGCTTCGGCCAGTTGGCCGCGCGGACCTGTGCCGTGAGTGTGGGCCACGCCACGGCGGCCAGCACGAGGCCGCCGAGCAGCAGCAGTCCGACGATGGTGCGCCGCCGGCGACGGCGCGCGGTGTCCCGCCCCCTGGTGGTGTTCATCGCAAGCCAGAACGCGCGGCCGCGGCCGGAAGTGCCCGACAGCCCATGAGTCATGGCGGCGCAGAACCCGCACGGCCCGGGCACGCGGGCGCGCGCTCCTGCGTTGACCCGTCAGGTATGGACGAGCCGAGGAGGCGCGATGGCCGCAGGCCTGACGACGGACGAAGAGCGCGGTGAGCGGATACTGGAGGTCTTCGGCACCGCGTTCGGTGAGTTGCTGACGGCGGATCCGGCGGCGTTCCGGGTCAAGTTCCGCAAGATGGCGGCGTCGGCGTTCGCCTTCTACCGGGGCACCGCGTGCCTCTACTACGCCGACCTCGCCGAGGCCGAGGAGCGCAGCCCGTTCCTGGACGAGCGCACGTCCCGGGTGTGGATCCACGGCGACCTGCACGCCGAGAACTTCGGCACCTACCTGGACGCCACGGGCCGCCTGATCTTCAACATCAACGACTTCGACGAGGCCTACGTCGGCCCGTTCACCTGGGACCTGCGGCGCTTCGCCGCCTCCATGGCGCTGATCGGCTACAGCAAGGCCCTGGCCGACGACGTGATCTCCGCTCTGGTGCGCAGCTACGCCAGCGCCTACCGCGAGCGCGTCCGCGCCCTCGCCCAGGGCGAGGCCGTCCCGGCGCTGACGCTGGACACCGCGCGGGGCCCGCTGCTGGACGCGCTGCGCCACGCCCGCTCGCAGACCCGGGTCGGGTTGCTGGACTCCATGACGGAGATCCGCGCCTGGGACCGCCGCTTCACCGCGGGCGGTGGTGCGGTGGAACTGGACGGCGGCACCCGGGAGAAGGTGCTGCGGGCCTTCGAGGGGTACCTGGACACGCTGCCGGAGACCAGCCGGATCAACCCCGAGAGCCACCGGGTCAAGGACGTCGTGGGGCGTCGCGGCGTGGGCATCGGCAGCGCGGGCCTGCCCTCGTACAACCTCCTGCTCGAGGGCCACACCGACGCACTGGAGAACGACGTCGTCATCTACCTGAAGCAGGGGCAGACGCCGGCGGTCTCCCGGCACGTCACCGACCCCTCGGTGCGCGAGTACTTCCGTCACGAGGGCCACCGCACCGTGGTCTCGCAGCGCGCTCTGCAGGCGAACACCGACCCGTATCTGGGCTGGACGGAGCTCGACGGCGTCGGTCAGTTGGTCGCCGAGGTGTCGCCGTACGCTGTGGACCTGGACTGGGCGGACATCGACGACCCGGAGCAGATCGAGGCCGTCGTCGCGGATCTCGGCCGGGCCACCGCCGCCATGCACGCGGCGGCCGACGACGAGAGCGGGCACTCCCTGGTGCCGTTCTCCACGGAGGACGCCATCGACGCCGCCATAGCGCGGGACGAGGAGGGCTTCACCGAGTCGCTGGTGGAGTTCGCCCACTCCTATGGCGCCCGGGCCCGCGCCGACCACCAGATCTTCGTCGACCTGTTCCGCAACGGCCGCATCCCGGGGTTGTGATCCGGGCGCTCGTGCCTGGCCGTTCCCGGGGTTTAGGCATTGCTTACACACCGGCATGGCACACTCTGCGCCATGGAAGGGACCGGACCCCGGCTGAGGGCACTGCGCGCGGGATGCTTCGCCGCGCTGTGCGTCACGCTGTCCGCGACCGCCCACATCATGCTCTCGCACGAGCCCCTGCCGATGACGACGACGGCGGGGGCCTTCACCGGCGTCTTCGCGCTGGCGTACGCGCTCGGCGGCCGAGAGCGCGGCTACCGGCCGATCGCCGCCCTGCTCGTCCCGCTGGAACTGGCCGTCGACACGCTGTTCACCGCGGGCCAGAACGCCTGCTACGGCCCTGGCGGGGGTCCCGTCACGGGCTCGTGGCGCTCGATCAACGAGGTGCTGGTCTGCCACGGCGACGTCGGCGGCTCGCTCGCCACGGCGCCGGGGGCGAACGGCCCCACCACCTCTCCGTGGCTGCTGCTGCTGGCGCACATCTGCGTCGGCCTGGTCGCCGCCGGGTTGCTGCGCGGCGGTGAGGACGCCCTGCACCGCCTGCTGCGCGCCGCCTTCCGGCCGCTGCTCGTCGCGGTGGCCGTCTTCCGGACGGCCGGTCCGCGCGGCGCCGTCCGCCCCGTCGCGGTCGGCTCCGCGTCCGCAGTCCCGGCGCTGCCCCTGCTCCTGTATTCGGTCGTACGGCGAGGGCCGCCCGCCCGGCTCGGCTTCCACTGAGCACGGCGCACCACCCCTTCCCCACGTACGGACGAGTCGGAGAGACCACACCATCATGAGCAAGCGGAACAGCCAGGCCGCCAAGAACGCCGCCCGTGAGCGGCTGCGAGCGGAGCGCGAGCGGCAGGCGAAGCGGGACAGGCTGCGGCGGCAGCTGGTCGTCGGCGGCAGCGTCCTCGGCGTGCTGGCGCTCGGCGCCGGCATAGCCGTGGCGGTCGTCAAGATGAACGCGCCGGGCTACTGGGAGAAGGCCGCGGACAAGCCGCTGGTGAAGCCCGCCAACTCCTCGGGCAAGAACGGCACGTCGATCGTCATCGGCGACGAGAACGCCAAGCACACGCTGAAGGTGTACGAGGACCTGCGCTGCCCGGTCTGCGCGCAGTTCGAGCAGACCTCCGGCGAGACCGTCCAGAAGGACGCCAAGGACGGCAAGTACAAGATCGACTACACCATGGGCGCCTTCCTCGACGGCGCCCTCGGCCAGGGCCAGGGCTCGAAGAAGGCGCTGAGCGCGCTGGGCGCCGCCCTGAACGTCAGCAAGGACGCGTTCGTCCAGTACCACACACTGCTGTACTCCAAGGACGTCCACCCCGAGGAGAGCAAGGACGACTTCGGCAGCGCCGACAAGCTGATCGAGCTGGCGCAGAAGGTCGACGCGCTCAAGGGCAACAAGACCTTCGAGAACGCGGTCCGCAACGGCACCTACGACAAGTGGGCGCTGACCATGGACGAGCAGTTCAGCGCCGACGGCATCCAGGGCACGCCCACGGTGAAGCTCGACGGCAAGACCATCGAGAACGTCCAGGCGATGACCCCCGAGCAGTTCACAGCCGCCGTCGACCAGGCCATCGGCAAGGGGTAGCGCCGTCCCGGGGCGTTCCGTCCTCCGGCGCGCGGCGCAGTGCCGCCGAACGGAGGGCGGACCGCGCCGGACCGCCTCCCGCCGGTTCGGCCGCCGCGGTTGCCGGCCGTCGGCGGTGGAGGGACGGACGCGGCCGGAGGGACGGAATGGCATCGGCTGTCGGACCCCCGGCGTAGGATTCCAACGCCGCCAGATGACGACCGACGCCGGAGGTGTCGCTTCCCGTGACCACGCCGTTCACCCACCTGCATGTCCACACCCAGTACTCCCTGCTCGACGGGGCGGCACGGCTGAAGGACATGTTCAAGGCCTGCGGTGAGATGGGCATGACGCACATCGCCATGACCGACCACGGCAACCTGCACGGGGCGTACGACTTCTTCCACCAGGCCAAGGGCGCCGGGATCACCCCGATCATCGGCATCGAAGCCTATGTGGCGCCGGAGTCCCGGCGGAACAAGCGCAAGGTCACCTGGGGCCAGCCGCACCAGAAGCGCGACGACGTCTCGGCCTCCGGCTCCTACCTGCACAAGACCATCTGGGCGGCCAACGCGACGGGCCTGCACAATCTCTTCCGCCTCTCCTCCGACGCCTACGCCGAGGGCTGGCTGACGAAGTACCCGCGCATGGACAAGGAGACCATCGCCCAGTGGTCGGAGGGCCTGATGGCCTCCACTGGCTGCCCCTCGGGCGAGGTGCAGACCAGGCTCCGCCTCGGCCAGTTCGACGAGGCCCTGAAGGCCGCCGCCGAGTACCAGGAGATCTTCGGCAAGGAGCGCTACTTCCTGGAGCTGATGGACCACGGCATCGAGATCGAGCGCCGGGTCCGCGACGGACTGCTGGAGATCGGCAAGAAGCTCGGCATCCCCCCGGTCGTCACCAACGACTCGCACTACACCTACGCGCACGAGGCCGAGGCCCACGACGCCCTGCTGTGCATCCAGACCGGCAAGAACATCTCCGACCCGGACCGCTTCCGCTTCGACGGCTCGGGCTACTACCTGAAGTCGACCGACGAGATGCTCGCCGTCGACTCCTCCGACGCCTGGCTGGAGGGCTGCCGCAACACCACGCTGCTCGTGGCGGAGCAGGTGGAGACCGACGGCATGTTCGTCAAGCGGGACCTCATGCCAAAGTTCGACGTCCCCGAGGGCTACACCGAGGTCACCTGGTTCCGCGAGGAGACCATGCGCGGCATGCAACGCCGCTACCCCGGAGGCATCCCGGACGACCGGATGAAGCAGGTCGAGTACGAGATGGACACCATCATCCAGATGGGGTTCCCGGGGTACTTCCTGGTCGTCGCCGACTTCATCATGTGGGCCAAGAACAACGGCATCGCCGTCGGCCCCGGCCGCGGCTCCGCGGCCGGCTCGATCGTCGCGTACGCGATGGGCATCACCGACCTCGACCCGATCGACCACGGCCTGATCTTCGAGCGCTTCCTCAACCCCGAGCGCATCTCCATGCCCGATGTCGACATCGACTTCGACGAGCGCCGGCGCGCCGAGGTGATCCGGTACGTCACCGAGAAGTACGGCGCCGACAAGGTCGCCATGATCGGTACCTACGGCACCATCAAGGCCAAGAACGCGATCAAGGACTCGGCCCGCGTCCTCGGCTACCCGTACGCGGTCGGCGACCGCCTCACCAAGGCGATGCCCGCCGACGTCCTCGGCAAGGGCATCCCGCTCTCCGGTATCACCGACCCCTCGCACCCGCGCTACAGCGAGGCCGGCGAGATCCGCTCGATGTACGAGAACGAGCCCGACGCGAAGAAGGTCATCGACCTCGCCCGGGGTGTGGAGGGCCTGGTCCGGCAGATGGGCGTGCACGCCGCGGGCGTGATCATGTCCAGCGAGCCGATCGTCGACCACGCCCCGGTCTGGGTGCGGCACTCCGACGGCGTGACCATCACGCAGTGGGACTACCCGAGCTGCGAGTCGCTCGGCCTGCTGAAGATGGACTTCCTCGGCCTGCGCAACCTCACGATCATGGACGACGCGGTCAAGCTCGTGAAGGCCAACAAGGGCGTCGACATCGAGCTGCTGTCCCTGCCCTTCGACGACCCCAAGACCTTCGACCTGCTCGCCCGCGGCGACACCCTCGGAGTCTTCCAGTTCGACGGCGGCCCGATGCGCTCCCTGCTGCGCATGATGAAGCCCGACAACTTCGAGGACATCTCAGCCGTCTCGGCCCTCTACCGGCCGGGCCCGATGGGCATGAACTCGCACATCAACTACGCGCTGCGCAAGAACAAGCAGCAGGACATCACCCCGATCCACCCGGAGCTCGAGGCCCCCCTCAAGGAGGTCCTCGACGTCACCTACGGCCTGATCGTCTACCAGGAGCAGGTGCAGAAGGCCGCGCAGATCATCGCCGGGTACTCGCTCGGCGAGGCCGACATCCTCCGCCGCGTCATGGGCAAGAAGAAGCCCGAGGAACTGGCGAAGAACTTCACCATCTTCCAGGAGGGCGCCCGGAAGAATGGCTACAGCGACGAGTCGATCCAGGCGCTGTGGGACGTCCTGGTGCCGTTCGCCGGCTACGCGTTCAACAAGGCGCACTCCGCCGCCTACGGCCTGGTCTCCTACTGGACGGCCTACCTCAAGGCCAACTACCCGGCCGAATACATGGCCGCGCTGCTGACCTCGGTGCGCGACGACAAGGACAAGTCGGCGATCTACCTCAACGAATGCCGCCGCATGGGCATCAAGGTGCTCCCGCCGAACGTGAACGAGTCGGACGCCAACTTCACGGCGCAGGGCGACGACGTCATCCTGTTCGGCCTCACGGCCGTCCGCAACGTCGGCCAGAACGTGGTGGACTCGATCATCCGCTGCCGCAAGTCCAAGGGGAAGTACACCTCCTTCCCGGACTTCCTGGACAAGGTCGAGGCCGTGGTCTGCAACAAGCGCACCGTGGAATCGCTGATCAAGGCCGGCGCGTTCGACGAGATGGGCCACACCCGCAGGGGCCTGACCGAGCACTACGAGTCGATGATCGACAACGTGGTGGCGGTCAAGCGCAAGGAGGCGGAGGGACAGTTCGACCTCTTCGGCGGCATGGGCGACGAGACCGGGGGCGACGAACCGGGCTTCGGCCTCGACGTCACCTTCTCCGACATCGAGTGGGACAAGACGTACCTGCTCGCGCAGGAGCGGGAGATGCTCGGACTGTACGTCTCCGACCACCCGCTCTTCGGCATCGAGCACGTCCTCGACGACAAGGCGGACGCCTCCGTGTCGGCCCTGGCCGGCGACTACTCCGACGGCGCGATCGTCACCATCGGCGGCATCATCTCCGGTCTGCAGCGGAAGATGACCAAGCAGGGCAACGCGTGGGCCATCGCCACCGTCGAGGACCTCGGCGGCTCCATCGACTGCATGTTCTTCCCGGCCGCCTACCAGTTGGTCTCGACCCAGCTCGTCGAGGACGCCGTCGTCTTCGTCAAGGGCCGGCTCGACAAGCGCGAGGACGTGCCGCGCCTGGTGGCCATGGAGCTGATGGTCCCCGATCTCACGGACGCCGGGACCAACGCCCCGGTGACCATCTCCATCCCGACGGTGAAGGTGACGCCGCCGCTGGTCGCCCGGCTCGGTGAAGTCCTCGCCAGCCACAAGGGGAGCACCGAGGTCCGGGTGCGGTTGCAGGGCGCCCGCAAGACGACGGTGCTGAGGCTCGACCGTCACCGGGTCACTCCCGACCCGGCGCTCTTCGGCGACCTCAAGGCCCTCCTCGGCCCCGCCTGCCTCGCCACCGCCCAGCAGCAGGCGAGCTGATCACCGCCGCGCCGATCACTCGCCGCGCGAGCCGTGACATGTGCCGAGGGTGGCACCCCATCCGGAAGGGGTGCCCCC
>NZ_JBYIQP010000055.1:0-45343 GCF_057707665.1 Actinacidiphila sp. bgisy167
GGTGTCCGGTTTGTTGGTGATGTCCAGCATGGGGAGTGCTCGTTTGGGTTCGTCGCGGATCGCCCGGGTGGGCTTGGCGATGTCGTCGGCTCCGAGGGTTTTCAGGACACCGATGGCGAGGTTGCGGCCCGGGGTGCGGTCCCCGTGTGAACGGTGGAGGCGCCCTCGGCGGTGGACTGTGCCGGAGCGCGCCGCCACCTCAGTGGACGGCGGCGGATGCCGATGACCGCCAGCAGCGGGTCGGGCACCGCGTCGGGGTAGGGGCGCAGGTCAGCGACTCGGTCAGCGTCAAGCGGCCCCAGCTTCACCAGCACGGCGGGGACAGGAGAAGATATGGCAGCAGGCACGGGCCACCTCGTGATCATCGGGCTTCAGACACCACAATGACCACGAAGCCCGTGCCTGTTCTGCTATGCACCCCAACCGGTCACTACCCGACCAACCGCACGACCCCGAAACCTGCAACTGCCCTGCCGTCATGCGCCCCGGCCCGCGCCCGAATTCGAGCAGCCCCTGATCGGTGCGGAGTCCCATGGGATCGAGGATCCCCTTGGGGTAGTCCTCCCGGCCGGTGAAGATGTGTGCCACGCGGGTGATGTCACCGACGTCGAGCTCGGCCTCGGCCCTCGTCCGCAGGGCGAGCTCCGTCCGCAGCTCTCCTTGCCGCCCCACGGCTTCGGAGATCGCCTCGTCCAGCGCCACGGCCGCCATCAGCCGGTCTTCGGCGTCCGCGTCGGTCACTGGAGCGAACTCCTGGCCGCTGAAGCGCTCTTCGACCTCGGTGGTGCCTCTTGATCGACAGGAGTCTGGCGAGACCCGGCTCCTTGGTGAGCACGACGGCACGGGCACCGTGGGCGATGACACCGTTCTCGAGGGATGCACCACCGTCTGGAAACGAGCCCACGAACTCCCGGCCATCTCCTGACAGACGGCCACCACCCCGCCGAAGTAAGAAAGGAGGAGAGCGAAGCACCCCTCGGCTCCATGGAAGCCGACGCCCCCGCAGCGCATGCGAAGGCCTCCGACCCGACCGGCCGGACACATCAGGGCCTGACGCCGGACCAGCAGAACCCATCAGACCCCTACGGAATCGAGGTTGAACGACGACGTGCGGCGAGCAAGTCCGAGCGCATGCCCGTCGCGGCGGACTTCAACCAGCTCCACGTCGGCCCAAGGACATCAAGAACGGCTGGTCCGGCGTCAGGGAAACATCAGGGGCAGTCCCCTTCCGCCGCCGGGTAGGTTTTCATGAGGACTGTTCGGCCTCCAGTCCGGAATGCCGACCAAGGAAACCGATGCGGATTGCTTCGGCATGTCCGTGTACGGAGAAAAGGAAACGAAATGAAGATGATCCAGGCGCTCGTGAAGAAGTTCAAGCCGGCCGACAACCTGGCCAGCAACGCGTGGCCCTACCACGTCATCTGATGCGCCGCTGCCGATGGCGGCCGAGGCCGCGGCTCCGGCCGTCATCGGCGGCACCTTTTGATCCAGGCTTTCAACTGCCCTTGTCAGCGGCGGCCGCGGCACATCTGATCTGCCGGGTCGCTGCGGAGCGGCGGTTCTCCCCCCTTCGTGTCGGCGAAATCTCGGCGCGACACTGAGTACATTTTCGGCGCCACCCCGAAGGAGGCGGATTCGCATGGAGTCGAACCCAGTGACCGTGGCGGCTCATCGTCACTACGGAATTCGATACGATCGGCAGATCCAGGATCTGCTGACAAGAGAGACGAAGGTCTTCCGGGTCGACGGCACCATGGTCGGCGTATCCGACTTTCCCCTTGTATCTGCTGTCGTCGCGGCGCGCCCGGTGCTGGCCAAGGAACGTTCGGTCTTCAAGCCTGCCGCGGGTGCTGAAATCGGTCACGACAGTGCCACGCGCTCCATTCACGCGCTGGGCCGGGACGTCATGGCGGGTGTCGAGACGGCCCCTCCTCCGGCGCAGCGGCTGTCGGGTGAGTGGCCCTACGCCGCGTCCTCATATCTGCGAGAGTGGCTTTTCGCGTCCGACCCCCTGCCGATGTCGCTTTTGCGGAAGCGTCGGATCACCAGTTCCGACCTGCTTTCCCAGGTGGTCGACCGCGCGGTCACGGTCTGGCCGGGATCCGGCGGCGAAGGACGAGGGAGCATGCTGGGCCGGCAGATTGTCGACGCAGCGGACACCCGGGAGAGGCGGCAGGCCATCGCGCTCTACCGGCGGGCGACGGCCACCCTGTCCGATGGAGTGGCCGCGTTGGTCGCCAACAGCCTGTGGCTCATGGGACCGGAAAGATCTGACGTACCCAGAACGGAACTGACCGCCGTTCTGTGGGAGACGCTGCGGCTCCTCCCGCCCGCGTGGATGCTGCTCCGCAGCGGCGGGGACGTGTACGACGGACTGCACCCCGACATCCGCTCAGAGGACAACATCGCCCTCTTCCCGCTGCTGATGCACCGGGATCCCGACCACTGGTCTGATCCGCTGGAGTTCCGGCCGGAGCGATGGCACGGGGTCGGGGATCCGGAAAAGACCTCCGCCTTCATGCCCTTCGGCTTCGAAGGCGCTCGCTGCTGGGCCAAACACCTGGTTGTGCCGCTGGCCGAACGTCTGCTGAACGTCGCCCTGGACAACCGGATCACCCTCCACAGCCCCGAGCAGCAGACGCACATTCCGTTGCGCTCTCTGCTCTCCGTCCGGTTCACGGCGGAAGTGGCAGCGGCGTAGGCACGTGCGAGTGGCTGCGTGCACCGCCCTGGGGACGCAGCCCCGCGGCCCCGCAGCCTCACCCTCGCGGATCGACGGACACTCGACAAGTACCGGAAGCACCATGAAATCGTCCATGTTGGCCGACTGGGTCGGCGACATCGAGACCTTCGCTCTCCAGCAGTGGCAACGCCGGCCTTCGGTCTTCACACCGGACGGATTCTCCACGCCGTTCGATCTCGTCGAACTGGACGCCGCCTTCGAGGGCGGCCTCCTGGGCACCCCGTACGTCGAGATGGTCCGCGCGGACAAAGTGGTCGTCCCTGCCGCCGCTTACACCACCTCACGAGTGGTCCACGGCACGACCCATCACGGCTTCGCCGACCGCTCCAAAGTCTTCTCCCTCCTGCGTGCCGGTGCGACATTGCTACTGCGGCGCGTCGATCATGGCACCCCGCCACCAGGGACCTGGTCGCCCGCCTGTCGGAGGAAACCGGCCGACGCGTCGAAGCGTTCTTCTTCGTTACCCCCCCGGGCGGTCAGGGGCTTGCCGTTCACCGCGACGACGCCGACGTGTTCGTCCTGCAGGCAGCCGGAAGCAAGACCTGGTACGTCCACGACGCGCCGACGGCCCCGGACTGGGCACTGGGCGAACTCCCGGACGACGAGCGCTCCCCGCAGTTGCTGCGAACCGTCCTGAACCCCGGCAGCGTGCTGTACATACCCAGGGCATTCGCCCACCGGGCTGTGGGAGCGGCAGGACTCTCCGCCCACCTGTCGCTGACCATCCGCGATGTCTCCGTGCGGGATCTGCGGTTGGCCCTCGAAGAGCAGCTGACCGAAGGCCTCAGCTTGCCTGCACGCCCTCTGGGGGACGCCGCGATCGCCGACGCCTGCGCCGCGCTGCTCGAGCACGTCCGGGCGAAGCTCGACACCCTCACCGCACAGGACCTCCGACGCACGGCCCGTGCCCGGCAGGCGGAGCTGCCGGCCCCACACGTGACGCCGGAGATCCCGTCGGCGCGGGAGACCTTCGCCGACGCCGCGCACGACTGGACGGCCGCCCCCGGCGGCACCCAACCCGGCCCGGCTTCCGTCAGCCGCACCTTGCGGAAGCTGCTCGGCGCGGCAAGCCACACCCGCTGACGTACCCCGACCCGGTGCGACAGCGACCGGGTGCCTGCCAGCAGGGCCACGAACCGTTCGCCCAGGAGACGACATGCCTGCCAGCATCACAGCGCTGATCGACCCCGATGCCAGCCCGTCCAGCCGCAGACTGGTGTGGCTGGCGTCAGGCGCCGACGACACGCCGGTCGGGTCCGCATTCCTTCGCCTGTTCATGCGTGCCGGGCAGCACGATCTTGCCGACCTGCGGTTGCACATCCACCCGCAGGAGCGGCAGGAGGACACCGGTTTCCTTCTCCTTGACGCGGCAACGGCCGCCGCACGCGAACACGACCGGCGGCGCATCATCAGCCATGTCAGGGCCGGATCCTTGGGGGAGGCGTTCCTGACGGCCCGGGACTTCCGCAGAGTCCTGTCCCTTACCTCCGCCCGGCTCTCCCTCCGCGACGCGGACCCCCTGGCGCTGGGCAGGATCATGGAGGAGCCGCACCCGGGGTACCGTCTCGCTTCCTGGGAGGGCATGGTCCCGGACCCACTCGCCGAGACATTCGTCGCATCACGACACGCCATGAACGACACACCGACGGGCGGCGTCGACTTCAGTGTCGTTCCCTGGGACCTGGAACGCGTCCGAACCGCCGTCACTGCCGTCGAGAAGCGAGGTGACGTCCTGCACACCGTCGTCGCCATCGCCGAAGGAGACGGCTCCATCGCCGGGTACACCGAACTGGCCATCCCCGGGGGCGGCACCGGAGACGCCCAGCACTACGGGACCGCCGTCCTACCCGAACACCGCGGTCACGGCCTGAGCCGTTGGATGAAGGCAGCTTCCGTTCGGCACGCCCGTGAGCGGTACCCCCTGCTCGGCGGTCTGCTCACGGACACGGCCGACAACAATCCGCGTATCCGCCGGGTCAACGATGCTCTCGGCTACCGGCCTACGCACACCACGTACGAATACCAGCTCGATCTCTGAGGCCGGGGCTTTTACAAGGTCCGCTGCCGTCGCCCGCGGTGCTCCAGGCCCGGTGGGACAACCTCGCGTCACACCTGCGGCCCGGAGACTTCTCCCGGCGCGCATACGGGATCAAAACGAAGGGATTCCGCACCTACGACTGGGCCGTGATCGCCGGACCGAACGGGCGCCAGTACATCGTCCGCCGCACCATCGCGGACGGAGGACAGCGTGCTGGTCACCGCGCTGGCTGTCGCGGCTGATCCAGTGCGTTGACCACGAACGTTGCCGGTGTTGATCAAGCGGCTATGGGCCGCCTGGGGCGACCGGCACGGAGTGCAGTGGTCTGACCACGCCAGACTCCGGCGCTGGGCAGAGGACGGCACCGCACTGCACGATATCCTCGGGATGACCGCACGCTCCCGCCGCGCCCGCTTCAGCGTGCTGCTTGACAGGCCCCTCGTCATCTCCCTTGTGGTCCTGCAATGGACCCGCTGGCTCCAGCCCCGGCATGGCTACGGTCGAACCGCAGGGTGCCGCCGAACCGCCTTGGAATGCCCCCTGAACAGGGCTAATACCAAGGTGAAGTTTCCCCGTGATCTCGGACACGTGATCGTTATGCCGCGAGGGTGTGCTGGTGCCGTTGCCTGGTTTCGGCCGGGGTGAGGTAGCCGAACGTGCGGTGTTTGCGTAGGCGGCGGCGGTTGTAGAAGGTCTCGATGAAGGAGGAGACCTCGGCGCGGGCGGTGGCCCGGTCGGGCCACGTGCGGGTGCCGATCTCTTCCTTGAGTAGGGCCCAGAAGCTCTCCGCGGCGGCGTTGTCGAAGCATGATCCGGTGCGTCCGCAGCTCTGTCGCAGCCCCAACCTCCCTATGTGCTCACGGAATTGGGTCGAGGTGTATTCGCTGCCGTGATCGCTGTGGACCACGCAGCCGGGCTCGAGTCCGCCTCGGCCGTGGGCCATGTCGAGAGCGTCGACCACCAGCTCGGCGCGGTGGTGGTCGGCCATGGCGTAGCCGACGACCTCGCGGGTGGCCAGGTCCAGCCAGCAGGCGAGGTAGAGCCAGCCCTCGGCGGTGGGCAGGTAAGTGATGTCGCCGACCAGCTTGGTCCCGGGGTGCTCGGCGTGGAAGTCGCGGCCGATCAGGTCCGGGGCCGGCTTCGCCTTCGCGTCCGGCCGGGTCAGCGAGCGCCGTCTGCGTCGGGTGACGCCGCGGATGTCGCGTTCACGCATCACGCGGGCGACGCGCTTGCGGTTCACCCGTCGGCCCAGGCGGCGCAGTTCGGCGTGGATGCGCGGGACGCCGTAGGTGTGCCGGGAAGCGATGTGCAGCACGGTGATCTCGTGTGCGAGCGCGTCGTCGGCGGCCCGCCGGGCGCGGCGGGCGGCTTCGCCTTCGCGCCAGGCGTAGTAGGAGGAGCGGGCCACGCGCAGGACCCTGCACAGCAGAATGATCGGATAGTTCGCCTTCTCCGTGTGGATGAACCGGTACAGCTCGCTCACCGGTCGTTCTCCTTCACGAAGAAGGCCGTCGCTTTTTTCAGGATCTCGATCGTCTGCTGCTGTTCGCGGACCTCCTTGCGTAGTCGCTTGAGCTCCTCGCGCTCGGCGCTGGTCAGATCACCGGACGTGCCCTCGCCCTGGTCAGCCTTCGCCCGGCGGTACCAGCCGCGCAGGGACTCGGAGCTGATGCCGAGTTCCCGAGCGACCGCGGTGACCGTCTTACCCGAGGAATCGACGAGCGCGATCGCGTCCCGCTTGAACTCCTCGGTGTACCGCTTCGTGTACTTGCTTCCCACCTGGTGCTACTTCCTCTGGAACCTCAAGATCCCAGTCTCCAGGTGTCCACGATCAAGGGGAAGCTTCCAAGGCCAGGTAGTTAGGGGATTTCCAGCGGTGTCAAGGGGGTTGGGAGGGTGTAGGCGCCGGGGCTGGTCTTGATGATGAGGCCGCGGTCGGCCAGGCGGCTGAGCTGACGGTAGATGGACTGGACGGTGATGTCGCCGAGGCGGCGTGAGAGTTCTTTGGCGGTCCAGGCCCGGTCCGGTTCGGAGCGCAGGAAGCCGATGATTTTCTCGCTGCGGCGCTGGGGCGATGCCCTGGGAAGGGTGCGCTCGTCCGTGGTGGTCTTGGGGTATTGGCTGTGTTCGGGAGGGGGCAGGACCTCCGTGGTGAGGTGGGTGATCGGGGTGGAGTGGTCGGGGCGGCCGTCGTTGAGGCGCTCCGCGTAGCGGACGGTGGTGGATTTGACCTTGCGGGTGCTGACGCGTGGGCGGCGGTCGGGGAGCAGGGCGTCGAGGACACAGCGGCCGATCTCGGTGGCCCGTCCCAGGCCGCCTGTGGCGGGTGCGGCGAGGATGAGCTGGTCGCGGGCTGTCTGGAGGGCGACGGTGAAACCGGCCCGGTCAGGGTCGGTGCCCGGTCGGGTCTCGACGGCGTCGACCATGACGGTGCGCAGGAGCTGGTAGAGGGTGAGGGTGGCCCACATTTCCTGTTCGACTCCGGCTGGGTCCTTCGAGCGCAGGACGCGGCCGTTCATCATGGTGTGCCGTAGTGCGTAGTACGCGGATTCGTGTTCCCAGCGTTCGTGGTAGAGGGCGATGAGGATGCGGGCGGGGTGGCGTCGGGGGTCGGTGAGCGTGGTGATCAGTCGGTAGGAACCAGTGAAGGTGGTTGTGTCCGCGCAGGTCACGGTGATCGGGCCTCGATGACGCGGACGGCGACGGTGCCGATCCGGGAGAGGTAGGAGCCGTCGTCGAGGCGGGCCAGGATGGGGGTGATCCGGTTGGACTTGAGTCTGCCCAGCACTTTCGCGCCGGTGGCGGTCGTCTCGGCGAGGAAGTCGTTGGCGTCGAAGCCTTTGTCCCACAGCACGAGCATGTCCGGGGTCAGCAGATGCAGCAGGCGGCGGTCGTAGGCCGCCTCGCCCTCGCTGGGCGGACCGAAGGTGGAGCCGATCAGTGCCCGGGTGCCGGTCTCGACCAGGGTCATCCGCCGGAGCATCGGCCAGCCGCCGTGCCGGCCGAAGGCCGCCTGGTTCGCGCCGCTGTCGGGGAGCTTGATCGCGGAGCAGCCGTCGAAGGAGACGGTGCGGTACCGGCCGGCACCCCTGGGGTGGAAGGTTGGGCGAGCGGTCCCGTCACGGTCTCGCACACGGCCCGGATCGGGGTGACGCCGATACGCCGACGTAGATCGCGCAGGGCCTTCGCCGTCGGGTCCACCAGGGGAAACTGTCTCAGTGCGGCAGTGAGTTTACGCCATACGAGGCCGTAGCCGACCTCGGGAAACAGGCACATCGCGAGCACGAAGTACACCCCGCAGCGCGAAGGAAGATCACGGAGCCGTGAGTGCCGGCCACCGTGCTCCTCCAGCACGGCGTCGACCAGCTCCGGTGGCAGCAGAGCGCCCAACTCACCCAGGTGTGCGGGCGCGTACCGGCCCCGCGACGAAGCGATCAGTCCCTCTGAGACCCCGTCTGTCGTAGGTGGTGCACAATGTAGGGCCAACGGAGCTCTCCTGACTGCTGTCTTGGACGACGTGCAGTACAACGAGGGCTCCGTTGTATTGCTGCTGCGGACCTGCATGAACCCCTTGACAGCGCTGGAAATCCCCTAACTACCTGGCCTTGGGGAAGCTTCACCCCCCGGCCTGCCCCGGCTGCGTGAGCAGGCCGACGCCTGGGAGGAGCAGCTGTGCAAGGATGCCGAGGAACTGCCGCATGCACTTCCGCGCCAGGTGCTGGGCGCCGCGGTGGCTACCGTGAGGGAACTGGGCCGGGCCCAGCCCGACACCCTCATCCATGGCGATCTGCATGCCCGGAACATCCTGCGTGCCGGTCGGGAGCCGTGGCTGGCTGTCGACCCCAAAGGGTACGCGGGAGATCCCGCCTACGACGGCGGCACACTGCTCAAGTCCCGCGCGCTGGCGCTCTTCGAAGCGGATGACCTGCGCAAGGCCGTCCACCGGGTCTTGGACGTCTTCGCCGAGGCCGCGCAACTCGACCGCGGTCGCGTCCAGCGGTGGGCCCAGTTCCATGCCGTCCAGGCGGCGTTCTGGGGTCGCCGTCACGGTTTCCGTATCGCCCGCAGTGGACCGCGGCTGGACTGGCTCACCGAGTTCGCGGACCGCCTGGCGGAGTTGCTCACCGAACGCTCGTAGGTCGGGTCCGGTGGGCAGGCGAGTGCGGCCACCGTTCTGACGACGAGATGGTGGCCGCAGGTCACAGCATAGATCCCGCCCGGTGGCGGGAGGCGTTCGCTGCGGCCACGGGCCGCATCGCGGGCCGCTTCTCCCGAACGAACCCCGCCTGCGAGCCGGGCGGCTGGTGCTGGGCTTGCTGTCGGACGGCGGCGGCCGTCTTGGGTGCGACGGTTTCCAGGAGCGGGCGCGGGCGGTGACGTGGAGCCGGGTTCGGCCGGGCTCCGAAATTCGACTCGACAGCCCGCCGGCGTGGTTCCTAATGTTCACATCGTGGACTCACGATCCAGCACCCTGACGTGGCGACCGCTCACCACGGGCGACGCGAAGGCCTCAGCCGACCTCCTCAACGCCATCGAGGCCGAGGACAAGATCGGCGAGAACTACGACGAGGCGGACGTCCTCCAGGAACTGGTTGATCCGCACGCGGACTTGGAGCGCGCGAGCCTCGCCGCGTTCCACGGCGACGTGATGGTCGGCTACGTGAAGGCGACCTACAAGCCGACCGCCGAGGACGTACACCGGGTCATGGTCGACGGCGGCGTGCATCCGGACCACCGGCGCCAGGGTGTCGGCACCGTGCTGCTGAAGGCGGGGATCGCGGGCGCGAAGGCACTGCACGCGATGCATCAGCCGACGCTGAAGCTCGAGGTCCACGTCATGGCGTGCGAGCGCATCGACGGTGCGGCCGCACTCTTCCGTTCCCAAGGTTTCGCACCGGTCCGCTACTACCAGTTCATGGAGCACCCGCTCGGTGACGCGATCCCGGAGGCGGCGATCCCCGACGGGCTGCGGGTGGAGCCGTGGTCGGAGCGGAACGACGAGGAGTTCCGGATGATCCGGAACGAGTCCTTCAAGGACCACTGGGGTGCCGTGCCGATGCCCGCGGACGCCTGGAAGAGCAACATCATCAACCACACCTTCCGTCCCGAGGTCAGTTTCCTGCTCCGCGACGTGGCGAACGGGGCCCCGGCGGGCATGCTGGTGACCCTGTACTGGGAGGCCGACACGGTGGCCACCGGCGTGCGCGACGCCTACTTCATGCTCATCGGGACGCTCCGGGACTACCGCAGGCGCGGCGTCGCCGGCGGCCTGATCAGGCACGCGTTGCGCAGCGCCGCCGACCAGGGCTACGGGAAGGCCAGCCTGAGCGTGGACTCGGCCAACCCGACCGGGGCATCCAGGGTCTACGAGAGGGCCGGCTTCGTGCCGAAGGAGCGGCACGTGCGCTGGGCGCTGGACGCCTGACCGCCCCCACACGGGCCGACCCTCCCCGCTGACACGGGGGTTCACGCGTGTCCTTCCGACCGGGCGCACACGGCCGTGCGGAACTGGAGACGACGCAGTGCCGTCACGGCACGAAGGCCGACCCCGGCGCGGGGACGGCCCGGCCCACTGTCACCGTGTGCCGAGGCTGCTGCCCCGGCACCGCAGGGGCGGTCCTCCGGCAACGGCCTGCCGGCCGCGGGCCGGGGGGAGAGGCCGGGGCGGGCCGTGGCCCGCCCCGGCCGGTGTGGTGCCTGCGGTCAGTCGGCGGCGTCGAAGCCGCGCAGGCGAAGGCTGTTGCCGACGACGAAGACCGAGGAGAACGCCATCGCCGCTCCGGCGATCATCGGGTTGAGCAGGCCGGCGGCTGCCAGCGGCAGGGCGGCGACGTTGTAGGCGAACGCCCAGAACAGATTCGACTTGATCGTGCGCAGGGTGCGGCGGGACAGGCGGATGGCGTCGGCGGCGGCCCGCAGGTCGCCGCGGACCAGCGTCAGGTCGCCGGCCTCGATGGCGGCGTCGGTGCCGGTGCCCATGGCCAGCCCCAGGTCGGCCTGGGCCAGGGCGGCCGCGTCGTTGACGCCGTCGCCGACCATCGCCACCGAACGGCCTTCACCCTGCAGGCGCTTGACCACGGCGACCTTGTCCTGCGGCAGTACCTCGGCGATCACTTCGTCGATGCCCACCTCGGCGGCGACGGATCGGGCGACGGCCTGGTTGTCGCCGGTGAGCAGAATCGGGGTCAGGCCCAGGGCCCGAAGCCGCCGGACGGCTTCGGCACTGGTGGACTTGACCGCGTCGGCGACTTCCAGGACGGCCCGGGCCTCGCCGTCCCAGGCCACCGCGATGGCGGTGCGGCCGGCCCTCTCCACTTCCTCCTCGGCCCGGGCCAGGTCTGCGGGCAGGTCCATGGCCCATTCGGCGAGCAGGCGCCGGCGGCCGACGAGGACGGCGTGGCCTTCGACTATGCCCTGCACGCCGAGACCGGCGATGTTCGCGAAGTCCTCCGGCGCCGGGAGCGGACCGACCTTCGCCTCGGCTCCCTTCGCCACCGCCCGGGCGATCGGGTGCTCGGAGGCGTGCTCGAGCGCGCCCGCCAAGCGCAGGACGTCTGCCTCGTCCACACCGTCCGCGGTGTGAACCGCCAGCAGCGTCATCTGCCCGGTGGTGACGGTGCCGGTCTTGTCCAGGACGATGGTGTCGACCTTGCGGGTGGTCTCCAGGACTTCGGGGCCCTTGATGAGGATGCCCAGCTGGGCGCCGCGGCCGGTGCCGACCATCAGCGCGGTGGGCGTGGCAAGTCCCAGCGCGCAGGGGCAGGCGATGATCAGCACGGCGACGGCGGCGGTGAAGGCCGCGGTCGGGCCTGCGCCGTTGCCGAGCCAGAACCCGAGCGTGGCCAGGGCCAGGGCGATGACGATCGGGACGAAGACCGCGGAGATCCTGTCGGCGAGTCGCTGGGCTGCGGCCTTGCCGTTCTGCGCGTCCTCCACCTGCTTGGCCATCCGGGCCAGTTGGGTGTCCGCGCCGACCCGGGTGGCCTCCACCACGAGCCGGCCTCCGGCGTTGACGGTGGCGCCGGTGACCGTGTCGCCGACAGTGACCTCTACCGGCACGGACTCGCCGGTGAGCATCGAGGCGTCCACGGCCGAGGATCCCTCGACGACCGTGCCGTCGGTGGCGATCTTCTCGCCGGGCCGCACCAGGAACCGGTCGCCGATGGCCAGCTCCCCGGTGGGGATCAGCATCTCACGTCCGCCGCGCAGGACGGTGACGTCCTTCGCGCCCAGTTCCAGCAGCGCCCGCAGGGCCACGCCGGCCTTGCGCTTGGAGCGGGCCTCGAAGTAGCGCCCGGCCAGGATGAAGGCGGTGACGCCCGCGGCGGCCTCCAGGTAGATGTTGCCCGCGCCGTCGCTGCGAGCGATGGTCAGCTCGAAGCCGTGGGTCATGCCCGGCATGCCCGCGGTGCCGAAGAACAGCGCCCACAGCGACCAGCCGAACGCGGCCGCGGTGCCGACCGAGACCAGCGTGTCCATGGTGGCGGCGCCGTGCCGCAGGTTGGTCCAGGCGGCCCGGTGGAACGGCCAGCCGGCGTAGGTGACGACCGGCGCGGCCAGGGTGAGCGAGAGCCACTGCCAGTACTCGAACTGCAGGGCCGGGACCATGGCCATCGCGATGACGGGCACGGCCAGGGCCACGGCGGTGATCAGCCGTTGCCGCAGCGGCAGCAGTTCGTCAGCCTTCCCCGGCGCGTCCTGGCCGCCGTCGCCTGCCTGGCCGTCGGCGCGGGGAGGAGCGGGAGGTGTGGCGGTGTAGCCGGTGGCCTCGACCGTGGCTATCAGGTCGTCCACGGCTACGTCGCCGTGGTAGGTGACCTTGGCCTTCTCGGTCGCGTAGTTGACGGTGGCCTCCACACCGTCCATGCGGTTCAGCTTCCTTTCGATGCGGGCGGCGCAGGAGGCGCAGGTCATCCCGCCGATGGCGAGTTCGACCTCTGAGGTCTGCGGGACGGTGGTGGTCATCACTGCTCCTCGAGCTGACAAGAGGGATGGACAGGCTGGCGGACGAGGGGGCTGGACATGCCGGCGGGCGGGTCGGGCTTTCCCCGCGCGGGCGGGGCGGGTACGCGGAACGGCCGGTTCAGGCGGCCCGGCCGGTGAGCGCGTATCCGGCGTCGTCGACGACCTCGGCGAGCAGGGCGTCGTCGGGTTCGTTGGCGGTGGTCACGGTGACACGGCCGGTGTTCAGGTCGACGTCGACGGACAGAACGTCGTCCAGTGCGCCGATCTGCCGGGTGAGGGTGGCCTTGCAGTGGCCGCAACTCATGCCGGCGACGTCGTAGGCGGTGGTGCGGTCAGTGGCGGTCATGGGTTCCTCCGGACGACGATGGGCCCTGCGGACACAGGACCGTATACCCCCATGGGGTATCTTGGCTGGCCCCTCTTGTATACCCCCCTCCCCTATCCGCGCACAACCGCGTGGGGGCAGCGATGCGTCGCATACCGGCCACGCCT
Source organism: Actinacidiphila sp. bgisy167 (assembly GCF_057707665.1). Classification (NCBI taxonomy): domain Bacteria; kingdom Bacillati; phylum Actinomycetota; class Actinomycetes; order Kitasatosporales; family Streptomycetaceae; genus Actinacidiphila; species Actinacidiphila sp. bgisy167. The sequence goes on from NZ_JBYIQP010000055.1 coordinate 13,239, forward strand.
CACCCGCCCGGGGCGGCAGACAGCCGTCGGTCGATGTGCAACCGGTGCGTGAGCTGGCAGGCGAACGAGCACCGCTGCCGCCGAGCGAGGTGTTGCGCGTCCCTGCGAAGCGCCGTGTCGGAGAACCGCACGACACGGCCCGGCCGGCGTTTCCGGGTGGGCCGGGCAGCCTATGCCGGAGGAGGTGGGCCGGAGGCACAGTGAAAGGGGGAGGTGTCCGGAAGGCGAAGGTGCCATGGGTGTTCTCGACGTGATCGTGATCGTCGCCGCCATCGTGCTGATCACTGCGCTGGGCTGGTTCTTCTTCGGGCCGCGTCGCACCCGTGACGCCCGGCTCGAGGACGGCGTGCAGCGCGTGGAAGTGACCGTGCGCGGCGGCTACAGCCCCGATGTCATCCGCGTGCGCCAGGGGACCCCGGTGGAGATCGTCTTCGACCGGCAGGAGTCCGGGGAGTGCACCTCCCGCGTGGTCTTCCCCGACTTCAAGATCGGTGCCGGGCTGCCCGCGCATACGCGTACCGCGGTGCGGTTCGACCCCGACCAGGCGGGCTCGTACAGCTTCACCTGCGGGATGCACATGATCCACGGCACGCTCCTGGTCGAGCCCGCTGAGGGGCTCCAAGCCGCGCTCCCCTCCCCCGGCGGCGGCAGCACGGCGCCCCCCGGGCCGGTCCCGGCGGGCCCCGCGGCGGCAGAGCCCGCTGCGGGTGGCGGGCCTGCGGATCAGGGCCGCGAGGCGGCCGAGGCGGAGGCCGCGGATGCCGCCGAGCGGCAGGCGGAGATCGCTGACCTCACGCGCCGGGTCGCCGTCGGAGCCGTGCTGACCCTTCCGGTGCTCTTCGCGGTGATGGCACACGAGTTGTTCGGCGCCCCGTGGGTGCCGGGCCTGCTGCTGAACCACTGGCTGCAACTGGTGCTGATCACGCCGGTGATGTTCTACACCGGGTGGCCGGTCCACTCCATCGGCTGGCTGACCTTGCGTCACCGCGGCGCCGACATGAACTCGCTGATCACGTTGGGCACGACCGCCGCGTACGGCTACAGCCTGCTGGTGACGGTCGCTCCCGGCCTGCTGCCCAGCGACCTGCGCGAGGTCTACTACGAAGCGGTCGGTGTCATCCTCACCCTGATCCTGCTCGGCCGGCTGCTGGAGGCACGGGCCAAGGCCGGCACGGGTGAGGCCATCCGCGCGCTCCTGGGGCTGCGGGCGCGGACCGCCCGGGTGGTCCGCGACGGCGCCGAGACCGAGATACCGGTGGAGGACGTGGCCGTCGGCGACGAGGTGGTGATCCGGCCCGGGGAGAAGATCCCGGTGGACGCCGAGGTCCTGTCGGGAGCTTCGGCCGTGGACGAGTCGATGGTCACCGGGGAGCCGATGCCGGTCACCAAGCGCACCGGGGACACGGTGATCGGCGCGACCGTCAACGGCACCGGCTCTCTGCGGGTTCGTGCCGCCAAGGTGGGCGCCGACACGATGCTCGCGCAGATCATCCGCCTGGTGCAGGCCGCCCAGGCGTCCAAGGCGCCCATCCAGCGTCTGGCCGACGCGGTCTCGGGCTACTTCGTGCCCGCCGTCATCGCGATCGCCGTCGCCACGTTCGCGGTGTGGTTCACCCTCGGCCCGCCGCCGGCGCTGACGCTCGCACTGGTGTCCGCCGTAGCGGTGCTGATCATCGCCTGCCCCTGCGCGCTGGGGCTGGCCACGCCGCTGTCGGTGATGGTCGGCACCGGCAAGGGCGCCCAGGCGGGAATCCTGATCCGTTCCGCCGAGGCCCTGGAGAGCGCGCACAAGCTGGACACCGTCGTGCTGGACAAGACCGGTACCGTCACCGCGGGCAAACCCGTCCTGACCGACGTGCACACCACCGACGCCTTCGCCGAGGGGGAACTGCTGCGGCTGGTCGCGGCAGCCGAAGCCGACAGTGAGCACCCTCTCGCGCAGGCCGTCGTCAACGGCGCCCGCGAACGCGGCGTGACCTGGCCCGCGGCGACCGGGTTCGACTCGGTGACCGGCAAGGGAGTGCAGGCCACCGTCGAGGACCGCCCCGTGCTGGTCGGCACCGCCCGGCTGCTCGGCGACGTCGGCATCGACACCGCCGACGTGACCGCCCTCGCGGACGGTTTCTCTGCCGAGGGCAAGACCCCGGTGCTGGCCGCCGTCGACGGCCGGGCCGCAGGCGTGCTGGCCGTCGCCGACACCGTCAAGGACGACTCCGCCGCCGCGATCGCCGCCCTGCGCCGGCTGGGCATCGAGGTCGTCGTCATCACCGGCGACAACGCCCGCACCGCCGCCGCCATCGCCGCACAGGTCGGCGTGAGCCGGGTGCTGGCCGAGGTCCTTCCCGAGCACAAGGCCGACGAGATCCGCCGCCTGCAGAGGGAAGGCCGCACCGTGGGCATGGTCGGCGACGGCATCAACGACGCCCCGGCGCTGGCCGCAGCCGACGTGGGCCTGGCCATCGGCACCGGCACCGACGTGGCCATCGAGGCCGCCGACGTCACCCTCATCTCCGGATCCCTCGCCGGTGTCGTCACCGCGATCCGGCTGTCGCGGGCCACCATGCGCAACATCCGCCAGAACCTGTTCTGCGCGCTGATCTACAACGCTGTCGGCGTGCCCGTCGCCGCGGGCGTCCTCTACCCGCCGTGGGGCATCCGTCTCAGCCCGATCATCGCCGCCGCCGCCATGGCGCTGTCCTCCCTGTCGGTGGTCGCCAATGCCTCCCGCCTGCGGCGCTGGCACGCCCCGGAGCTACCGCCCGCCCCACCAGCCGCGGCCGTGCACCCGCACGTCGGATCCGCTGCCGACCGGTCCCGGCACGACGCGCGACCCGGCCGGGCGGCCGTCGTGGACCCGGTGTGCGGGATGCGCGTCGACCCGGCGACCGCGCCGGAGCGCCGTGACACCGCTGACGGCAGCTACTCCTTCTGCTCCCCACGGTGCGCTGCCGCCTTCGACTCCGCACCCGACCGCTACCGCACGCCCAGTGGTGTCCGTCGCGACGAAAGGGGCCACCTGCGCTGAGCGACGACGGGCCGGTGCGGCCCGGCTGGGAGCGGGGGCCGGCGGTTTCCGCCCGATGCCGGTCATGCCGGGGCCGGGCCGGCGGTTCCCTCGGCATTCGGGGGGCGGGGCCACCGCCGTTGCACAACCGGGGAAAAAGCGCAAGCGTGGAGGGAGGAAGGTACGTACGACCACTACCGCATGAGCCTGCCATGCACGCCAGAGAGAGCGACCTGTACGCACGCGACCTGACCCAGGCCAGCTGGGTCAAGAGCACCGCATGTCCCTATGGCTACCGCCCTCACTGCGTCGAGGTAGCAGACATCGGTGACGGAGCCGTCGCCATACGTGACTCCGCCCACCGCGAACTGCCTCCCCTGCGGTTCAGTGCGGAAGAATGGGCAGCCTTCCGAGACGGCGTACGCGAAGGCGAATTCGGATAGGACGACACGCCATCGAGGAACCGGGTCGGCGGCTTTCCTGCCGGCCCAAACCATGCCCGCGACTCGCCTCGAACGACCGACTCGCTGAATGTCCGCCCGTCGAGCACCCGCTCGCATGCCACATCGTGCATCGGCGCCGTATGACTCGTCGACCGAGGACGACCAGGGAACACCCTTCGCATTCTCTCCTCCGGCTGCCGAGCACGGCTGTCGGCTTGGCCTACCCCCGCGCCGGTCACACCGGCCGCCCGGGGCCGGGCGCTCGTTCACCGCGTCGGGAGAAGCCGGGCCTGGAGCCGCATGGCCAGGTACCCGAGAGCGGACAGGCCGCATGCGATGCCGAGGTCCTCCACGGAGAGCGCATCCGTACCGAGGAGCGCGCGCAGCGGCGGCAGGTAGACGCCCGCGATCTGCAGGGCGAGCGCCGCCGCGACGGCGGCCGGCAGGAAGGGGTTGGCCCAACTGCCGGGCCGGGCCCGGGACGCGAGGGCGACACCGAGCTGGGTGGCGCCCAGGACCAGGAAGACCATGGTCTGCCAGGGGCGTCCCGTGTCGTGGGCCCAGATGCCGGTGAGCAGCGTGACGGCCGTGACGAACAGGCCCATCAGCAGGATCCGCGGCCACAGCCCGGCGCCGAGCACGCTCTCGTCCGGTGGCCGCGGCGGACGGCGCATGGCGGCCGGGTCCGCGGGCTCGGCGCCGAGCGCGACCCCGGGCAGGCCGTGGGTGAGCAGGTTGATCCACAGGATCTGGGCGGGGAGCAGCGGCAGCGGCATGCCCAGGAACGGGCCCAGCAACATGACGAGGATCTCCGCCATGCCCCCGCACAGGCCGTAGAGCAGGAAGCGGCGCACGTTGGCGTAGACCCGGCGGCCTTCCTCCACGGCGGACACCACTGTGCCGAGGTCGTCGTCGGCCAGGACGAGGTCGGCGGCCTGCCGGGCGACCTCGGTGCCGCGGCGTCCCATGGCGACGCCGATGTCGGCCTGGTGCAGCGCCGGCCCGTCGTTGACGCCGTCGCCGGTCATGGCGACCACGTGCCCGGCGCGCTGCCACGCCCGGACGATGTCCAGCTTCTGCGCGGGGGTGGTGCGGGCGTAGACCCGGGCGCCGGTGGGTTTCCCCGAGAGGGCGTGTCCGACGTCGCTCCGGGTGGTCACCACCCCGCCGTCGGGCCTGCCGACGATGCCGAGGCGGGCCGCGATGGCGCCCGCGGTCAGCGGATGGTCACCGGTGATCACGACGGGGACGATCCCGGCGGTCCGGCACGCGGAGACGGTGGCAGCCGCGGCGGGACGGGGCGGATCGAGGATCGCGACGAGGCCGAGCAGCGAGAGCGGTCCGCTCTCCCAGTCGGCGTGAGCGTCGGACGAGGGGGGCGGGCGGCGGTCCCCTGCCGCGACGGCGAGCACACGGTACCCCTCGCGTGCCAGCTCCTCGGCTCTCTTGACGGCCGCGGCGAGCACGGCGGGCCCGTCGTCCAGTACCCCGGGCCGGAGCAGGACCTCCGGTGCGCCCTTGGACACCACGTGGCGTGCGCCGTGCGGCAGCCGGTGGACGGTGGTCATCCGCTTGCGGCCGCTGTCGAAAGGCACCTCGTCGACGCGCGGCAACTCCCGTGCGAGGGCCGCCCGGTCCAGGCCCAGCCGGGCGCCGGCGACGAGGAGAGCGGCCTCGGTGGGATCGCCCAGGGCGTGCCAGGCCGTGTCGCCGTCCGTGCCGGACGGCGGCTGCAGCCCCGCGTCGTTGCACAGCAGGGCGGCGCGCAGCAGGCGGGCCAGGTCGGGTGCGTCGTCCGCGGTGACAGCGGCGCCGTCCCGCACCACCTGCCCCGCCGGGTCGTAGCCACTGCCGCGCACCTCGGCTTCGCCGACCGGTGTCCACAGCCGTTCCGCGACCATACGGCCCTCGGTGAGGGTGCCGGTCTTGTCCGTGGCGATGGCGGTGACGGAACCGAGCGTCTCCACCGCCGGCAGGTGGCGGACGATGGCGTTGCGGGCGGCCATCCGCCGGGCGCCCAGGGCCAGGCCCAGGGTGACGACGGCGGGCAGGGACTCGGGGACGGCCGCGACGGCCAGGCTGATCGCGGTGACCACCATGAGCCTCACGGGCTGTCCGCGCAGCAGCCCGATCGTGAGGACCACGGCGCACAGCACGACGGTGACGGCGGCGAGGACCCGGCTGAAGCCGGCGAGCCTGCGCTGCAGCGGGGTCGGCCCGGATGCCGTGCCCATCAGTGAGGCGATGCGGCCCGTGGCGCTCGCGGCTCCCGTGGCGGTGACCACGATCGCGCCCCGCCCGCGGACGACGACGGTGCCCGACGCCGCCGTGCCACCCGTGTCCTTGCCCACCGGAACGGACTCGCCGGTGAGCGACGACTCGTCCACCAGCAGGGCCGCCGCCTCGACCACGTCGCCGTCGGCGGGCACGATGTCCCCCTCCCCGAGGAGCACCACGTCCCCGGGGACGACGTCCACCGCCCGGACACGGCGCTCCTCGCCGTCGCGGACCACGCGGGCCGCGGGCGCGCTGAGCGCGGTCAGCGCCGCGACAGCGCGCTCCGCACGGATCTCCTGGACCACGCCGACGGCCGTGTTGACGGTGACGACCAGCAGGATGACGCAGGCGTCCGGGATGTCGCCCGTGGCGAGGGTGAGCGCGGCGGCCGCGAGCAGGACCAGGATCAGCGGATCGCGCACCTGCCGCGCCACGCGACGCCACACAGGAGTCGGCGCCGGCGGCGCCACCTCGTTGGGGCCGTACCGCAGGAGCCGCTGCTCCGCCTCCGCCTGGGTGAGCCCTTCCAGGGCCGCCGTCGTGCCGTGGTTCGTTGCCACTCCCACAGGATCACCTCGCCCAGGGGCGGCCGCAGGTCGCGGTGACCTGCCCGGTGGAGCCGCCCCTCGCGGCCCCCGCGCCGGGACGGCCGCGAGGGCGGCAGGGGGCCGGGCCGCGGCGGCACCGCCGTCAGGCTCCCCGGCCCGGCCCGGCCCGGTCCGGTCCGGCCGCACAGCGCTCACTACAGCAGCCCGGTGTTGCAACGACCGGTTGAACTCGCCCTGGCTTCGCCACGTTCGGTAGGGCGAGTTCACCGGCGGCTCCAGGTTCGACGGTTCGCAAGGCACTTGCTCCGTTGGATGCGACAAGGCAACATTCGAGACGGCTGGGCAACGAGGGCTTCTGGAATTGGCGTATCCGCTGAGCACCAGTGAGCGAACCGCCCTTCATCACGCTATTCGGCTGACCACTGACCATTGCCAGAGGGACATCTGAACCAGGAGCATGGATACGATGCTCCGAGTGGACTACCGACCCATCGAACGCAATACAGGCGACTTCCAGCAGTCGATGAGCGCCAACGACATTCTTGCGGTCAGCCGCGCAGCTTTTGGCGCGGACACCGAAGTGCGCTCTGCGGTCGAGCTCGGCAACAGCTACTACAACAACACCTACAGGGTGGACATCGGGCAGGACCGACCGGTCATCCTGCGGGTTGCCCCCGAGCCCTCGCGGCAGGCTCGGGCGGACCCAGAGCTGATGCGCAACGAGTACGCCAGTGTGCCATTCCTCACGCCGGTGTCCAGCCTGCTGCCGCGCACTCTCGCAGTCGACTTCACGCACCAGGTGATCGGCCGCGACTACCTGTTCCAAACGCTTCTCGACGGGGCACCCGCAGTCTCCGCGCTCGGCTCCTACCCTCTGTCGTCGCACACCGCGTTCTACAGCGATCTCGGCGGCATCACCCGCACGATCCACCGGGTACGCGGGCCCGGCTTCGGCCGGGTCGCCGGTCCGACATACGAGCGGTGGAGTGACGCGCTGCTGAGCTGGTTCGACCTCGCCGCTGCGGATCTCAGTCACAACGGGCTCGAGGCGGGCGATATCGGCAGACTGATCGAGGTAGTCGACCGCAACCGTGCCCTGCTCGACGAGGTCACGGAGCCGAGGCTGCTGCACGGTGATCTCTGGGTCGGCAACACGATGCTGGCCATGGACGCACCAAAACCGACCGTAACGGGCGTATACGACTGCGACCGCACGTGGTGGGGAGACCCGGAAGCGGACTGGCCGATCTACTTGGCGCTGCGCAAACCAGGCAGCGAGCGGGACGCGTTCTGGGAGGGTTACGGCCAGGTCGGACAGACCGAGCAGGCCCGCTGGCGGGCCTTGGTGTACGAGGCCAAACACGCGACAGCACTGTTGTTGGAGTACAAACGTTTCGGCCTGCACGAAGAGCTCGGCAAGACCTACGCCGAAATCCGGGGCCTGATCACCCGGCTGGCCGCATGAGCTGCGCCTGCGGAAGAACGATTGCGGTCCGCGCCGGCGCGGGGGAGGCAGCACACCTGCCCACGACCTCCTGGACGCCGAAACGGCCCGCCAGAAGAACCGGGGGCCGTCAGGAAGGACTCGGGGGCAGAGGTGATCGACCCGGAGTACGGACCGGCCGTCAGCCGTCGTCGTCAGTCGTCAGTCGTCAGTCGTCAGTCGTCAGTCGTCAGTCGTCAGTCGTCAGTCGTCAAGCGTGGCCACGAGTTCATCGAGAGCCTGGTCGACCGATGTGAGGAGGATCGACACGTGCCCATGTCCCTCGAGCAGGCGCGCGGTTGCCCCAGGAATCCGCTTCGCCAGCCACTCGCCATGGCCGATGGGCGCCGCCAGGTCGTCGGTTCCGTGCCAGACGGTGACGGGCACCGCTATCTCCTCGACCGAGAACCCCCAGGGTGCGAGGTAGGAAAGCGTCTCGTCGACCCATCCGTCGACGCCGTTCCGCAGGCTCTCGGCCCAGCTCGCACCGATGTCTGCCGCCAACTCCTCGGTCGCGAGGGCTCGGTCGGCTGAAGAGAGCAGACCCATCAGGATCTCCCGCACCTCCCCGGAGCCGGCGGAACGCATTCCTTGAGCTTGCGCCTCCATCGAGGGGCGAATGGCCTCTTCGCCTTCCAGCGCCGCCCTGAACTCCTCCACGTTGTCCTGGCCCATTCCGGCGAAGAACTTCTCCCCCAGCTCCTCGTACGGGGCCACACTGCACATGACCGCCGCGCCGGTGACCCGTTCCGGCAGCCGGGCCGCGGCAGCCAGGGTGTGGGGGCCGCCACCGGACCACCCGAACTGAAGCGAACGGGAGGCTCCGAGATGGTCCAGGACGGCGGCCACATCACTCACCGAGTCCACGACCGAACGGCCGGCCAGGCGCGTGGAACCGCCGACACCAGGTCGCGAGAACGACACCAGGCGCAGCCCCCGCTCGTGTGCGGCGCGCTTCAGGAAACCGAACTGCTCTCCCGAGGTCGACGAACCGTGATGGTAGACAAGGGGAATCCCGTCGGAAGGCCCGGAGACCTCCACGTCAAGAACGCGTTGGCCCGGCAGGGATATGGTGAACACTTCCATCATCTCCAGTTGTGCAATTGACGTCGTTTCACGGAGAGGCGAATCCGTTGCGATGCGCGGTGTTCTCTGACGGAGCATTGCCTTCCCCATGCAGTTGAGGGGCGATCATGATGCGGGTGCACGGCGTGGCCGCGGACGGTTCCTCGGCATCGGCGTCGAGATCACTCCCGCCCAAGATCGTTCGGCCTCGTAGCGGCGTGCGGCGCCGGCAACGCCCCCTGCCGCACCTCGGTGCGCCGCAGCCTGGAGGTCGTCGAAGACCTCCAGGCTGCGCGGGTGCGGCCCCTTCACCCGCGAACCGGTGGCGGGTGCGGCGGCCGCGTCGACGATGCGGACTGCGACCCCCCGGCGCGCCAGGTCGCACGCCGCGACAAGGCTCACCGGCCCTCCTCCGACGCTCAGTACCTGGCGGTGAGGGGTGTTCCCGTGCTGGGTGTAGCTCAAAGCTGATCCTCTTCGTCGCATCACAACGGGTTCCGCACCCACTGCGAACGTAGCGGCGCCTTGTCAACGCGATATACATAGAAACGATGCGAGCATGACAATCCCGTCGCGGCCGCCATGCCGGACAGGCACCGGCGCGCGGCGCACGTTTGCGTATCCTGGACCCGACCCTGCATATGCGTTGTGAGGTGAACCGTCCATCGGGGCAGCCGGCACGACGGCAGGCACACGGGTGGATGAAGGAGACCGTTCCGGATGGATCTGCACTTCGCTGTGCTCGGCGGAATACGGGCGCGACGAGAAGGCAGCGAACTCGATCTCGGTTCGCCGCAGCAGCGCGCTGTCCTGGCCCTCCTGCTGCTTCGCCATCCGCACGCCGTGCCCCTCGGCGAACTGGTCCATCAGATGTGGGGGGAGAACGCTCCCGCTCACGCGGGCGGAACGGTCAGGACCTACGTCCACCGGCTGCGCCGGACACTGGCGGCGGAAGGAGACCCGGGTCGTGACGCGGTCCTCGTGTCACGGAACGGCGGCTACTCGCTGCGCGAGCGTACGCTGGATCTGGACCTCGCCGTGTTCCGGAAAGAGATCGAGCGCGCGCACGGCGCTCGGAAGGCCGGAGACGTCGCCGTGGCGGCGGAGCACCTGCGCGCGGCGCTGGCACTGTGGCGGGGACCGGCGCTGTCCGGAGCCCACGGAGAGTTCGTCCTGGAGGCCAGAGGCAGACTGGAGCTGGAGCGGCTGGCGGCGCTCGAGGAACGCATGGCCTGCGATGTGGAGCTCGGGGTCCCTCCCGGTCTGGTGGAGGAGATCGCCTCCGAGGTGGAGCTCCATCCGTTCCGTGAACGGCTGTGGGAGCTGCGGTTGCTCGCCCTGTACCGGACCGGCCGGCGAGCAGAGGCACTCTGCGCCTACCGCGAGGTGCGGGACCTTTTGGACGCCGAGCTCGGGGTCGACCCCGGTCCGCGACTGCGGTCGCTTCACCAGCGCGTTCTCCGAGGCGATCGCGATCTGAGCCGTCCTGCCCCCTCGGCTCCGGCGAGGCCGGCACAACTGCCCGCCGATCTGCCGGGCTTCGTCGGCAGGTCGGCCGAGATCCAGGAGGTCTCCGCCTTGCTCTCGGGGAACGAGGCAAGTCCTGTGGTGGCGGTGACCGGACTCGCCGGATACGGGAAGACGGCCCTCGCCGTCCATGTGGCCCATTGTCTGCGCGACCGCTATCCGGACGGCCAGGTCTTCGCCGATCTCGACCCCTGGAAGGAGGACCGCCAGGATGCGAGCGCTGTCCTCCTGGGGTTCCTGCGGGCGTTCGGCCTGGCCCGGAGCGAGATCCCCGAGGGACTCCATGAGCGCGCCGCCCTGTGGCGGGCGACCCTCAGCGACCGACGCGTGCTCGTCCTCCTCGACAACGCCGAGGACGGGGACCAGGTCAGGCACCTGCTGCCGGGGAGCCCCGGCAGCGCGGTCATCATGACCACAGGTGTCCGCAGGATGGACCTGCCGAACGCCCACTGGGTCACCGTGGGCCAGATGCGGCTTCCGGACGCGGTCGACCTGCTCGGTGCTCTCGCGGGCAGGCAACGCCTGCTCCGCGAACCCCAGGCGTCCACCGCACTGGCCGACGCCTGCTCGGGACAGCCCCTGGCCATCCGGGTGGCCGCGAGCAGACTGCTGACACGACCGCGGTGGACTGTCGGTGAAGTGCAGCGTGATCTGGTGGGGAAGCTGGGAGACGTCGCCAGCATGCACGACGACTGCCATGTCGTGGGCGATCGGCTCCGCAGGGCCGAGCGCCGCCTCACCCCCGTGGCGACCGCCGTGTTCCGGCTGGCCGCCGCCCTGGGCCACGAGGACATCACCGTCGACGTGGCAACGGCCGTCCTGGGCCTCCCGCGTCGTCAGGTGGTCACAGCGCTCGAGCAACTGGTCGACTCCCACTTCATCGACACCGTGGCACCCGGTGTCTACCGCTACCGCCGCCTTGTCAAGGCGTTCGCATGGCGGCAGGCGCAGTTGCACGACCGGGCGGGCTGCGAGGCGGTACTGCGGCGCACCGGGCGGTCGCGGGGCGCGCGGCAGACACAGCCGCCGCTGTCGCAGTGACGGACGTGCCCGCACGACCGGACGGCGATCGGCAGGGCATCCGCAGACGACCGGGCCTCGGCCCGAGCCGTCGGCCGGGCCGGTGACGTCAGCGCAGCGTGCGGCAACCCCCGGAGCCGCCGCACCTGGCCGCCTACGGGAATCCCGCAGTTCTGGAACCGCGTGACTGCGGGTGTCCCGCAGTCACACCCGTGGACCGTCCACGACCACTGCAGAACGTTACGGTGGCAGCAAGGGGTCCCCGGCATCGCCCGTCGAAGGCTTCAGGGACCCACGGGCTCCTGGCCGTCCGGGAGGACATCGTGGCCCAAGCCTTCTGCACCGACACCGCGCCACCCGCCGAGCGGCACGAGTACTGGACGGACGCCGTGGGAAAGGCGTTCATCCCGTTGGAGGTCCGCACGCGCGGGAAGATCGGCATCCACGGCGCCATACGCCAGGCGTGCCTGGCGGACGTCCAGATCGGAACCCTCCAGGCGAGCCCGCAGCGGATGGCGCGCACCGGGCCGCTCATCGACGCGGGCGGCGACGGCCCGCTGGTCGTGAGCCTTCACAGGGCCGGGGCCGGCGTCGCGACCCAGGACGGGCGAGAGATCCCGCTCATGGCCGGCCGGCTCGTCCTCCTCGACGCCCGCAAGCCCTATGAACTGGACTTCGCCGGCCCCGTGCGGCAGCACCTCGCCACAGTCCCGCGCGAGTTGGTCGATCTCCCCGACTCGGCACTGCGCCTGGCCACGGGCCGGGCCTTCTCTCCCGAACGGGGCGTCAGCGAAGTTCTCGCGTCGTACGTGGACGCACTCGCCACGCTCACGCACCGCTGCACCTGCGCGCCGAACCAGTGCGGCTGCGCCCCGGCGTCCAAGGAATTCCTCCGGCAGGGGATCGTCGACGTGCTGACGGCTCTGGTCGCGCTGGAGGGGTCCACTGAAGACCACGGCGCGGTGGAGCGAGCCCTGCTGCCGCACGTCCGCGCCTACATCCGCGCCCACCTGGACGATCCCACCCTCTCCCCGGCGTCGATCGCGGCGGCGCACCAGATCTCCGTCAGCTACCTCCACCAGCTCTTCCGCGACGAACCCACCACCGTCGGCCGGTGGATCCAGCGCCTCCGGCTCGAGGCCTGCCGCAAGGACCTCATACGCCCCGAACTCGCCGGGCTGACCGTGGCGGCCGTCGCGCACCGCCGGGGCTTCGTCAGCCACTCGCACTTCAGTCGCGCCTTCCGGGCCGTCTACGGCCTCTCCCCCGCCGAATGGCGGCAGGACTGCCTCCCGGGGGCCGGGGCCCCGCAGGAGCGGTCCGACGGTGCACGGGGTGCGTGAGCCCACCGTGACGAGTAGAGCTCTCCGAGGACGTCCCGGACGACGCGGTGGAGCGCGCGCTCGGGCCCGGCTCCGCTCGGCGAAGCGCCGGCAGGATCACGCGAACCGGCGCCTCGGGGCACTATGCCCGCTTCAGAGTGACGTCGTGGACGACGGCGACCCCCTTCTTCAGACGGACGGTGGCCGCGGTGGGCCGGTACCCGTCCTTGGCGACGATGACCGTCAGCGGGTTCTCACGGGTGTCGAGCCACAGTCCGAACGTGCCGTCCTGGCGCGTGGTCAGCGTGTGGGAGCCGGTCCAGCTGTCGATCTGCACGGTGGCGCCGGCCAGGGGGGCGGTGCCACCCGCGGTCGTCGCCCCGAGGATCGTTCCTCTGATGCTCCCCCAGGTCTTCGGCGGGTCGACATGCAGCACGACGGGGATGTCGGGCAGTGCGTAGGGGGTGTCGGTGAACAGGGCCAGCCGGGCGCCGTAGTCGCCGGGCTGGGCGACCTCCAGTGCGGCCGTGTCGAAAGTGAGCGTGAGCACCGTCTTCTGGCCGGGGGCGAGGGTGATCTTCTTGGCGGACTCGCCGAGCCAGCCGACCTCCGACAGCCCCTCCTGGTCGTAGCCGGGCAGCAGCTCGACCGTGGAGGTGGGAGCGAGCTCGTAGGCGCTGACGGTGCCGCCGACCTTGTAGAAGCCCGTCGCGCCGCCGCTTCTGAACGTGGGGGTGTTGGCGTTGGGCAGGGCGCTCCACGTGCCCGTCGCGGGGTCGAGGGCGAAGCCCTCGTTCGTCAGCCGGCTGTCCTCGGCCACCCCGCTGGAGATCAGCAGCAGGCCGTTGGCGGCGGTGTGCGCCGCCCCCCACAGCGGGATCGGCATGTCGGGCAGGGACGACCACCGGTCGGTGGCGGGGTCGTAGACGTACGCGGAGGACACCGCGACGGCGCCTCCGCTCTCCCCTCCGGCGCAGTAGATCTTCGTCCCGATCGCCGCGCAGGACTGCCAGGCGATGGGCTCCGGATAGGAGGCGATCTCGGACCAGCGGTCCTGCTTCGGGTCGTAGACCAGGGCGTCGGTCGTGCCGCAGCTCTCGGCCGAGCACCCCCCGATCATGTACAGCTTCCCGTCGAGGACGGTGCTGCCCGATCCGGCGTAGGCCCTGGGCGCCTTGGCGCCGTCGGCCCACCTGTTGGTGACCGGGTCGTAGATGTCCAGGCCCGGGTCGATGCCGCCGGTGCTGTCGCCCCAGCCGCCCGCGGCGTACAGCTTGCCGTCGATGAAACCGTGCGCGGGTGCGCGGCGCGGGTGCGCGGACGCGGTGAGCCGGGTCCAGGCGCCGGTGTCGGGGGAGAGCCGGTACAGGTCGCCGGTGTCCTCCTCCCCGTCGTACCCGTACGCCGAGTAGACCGTGCCGTCGTGAGTGTCGACGGCGTTGTCCATGACGCTCACGGGCAGGTCGGTGACGGGCTTCCAGGCATCACCCGAGGGCCCGGCCTCGGCGGAGGCGGAGGCCGAGGCGGAGGCGGAGGCGCGTCCGCCGATCCCGGTGGTTCGGCCGTCGATCGGCGCGGGGCGCCGGTCGCCGGCGGACGGCGCGGGCGGGCGCTGGGTGACGCGCCGCAGGGGTGCGCCCTCCTCGGTGTTGCCGGTGCCCGCGCGTTCGGAGAGCGTCAGGGTCGCCGGGGCGCCTCCGGTGTTGGTGACGGTCAGTCTGCGGGTCGTGCGCTTGCCCAGGACCGCGGTCGCCTCGATCGGTTCGGTGGCCAGGGACAGTTGGCCGGCCACGAGTTTCCAGGTGGAGGAGACGGCCGTGTCGGCGAGGGCCGTGACCGCCTTGGTCCGCTCGGTGTAGTGCGGTGCCGCTGCCGTGAGGGTGTGCCGGCCCAGGGGCGCGACCAGGGTGAAGAAGCCGTCGCCGAGGTTCGAGTCCTCGGGTGTCGCCGCCGTGGTCGCGCTCAGGTCGGGGGAGGTGACGGCGGCGGACGCCACCCCCGCGCCGGTGTTGGCGTCGCTGACGGTTCCGTTGATGAGACCGGCCGGGGTGGGCGTGAGTTCCCTGCCGCCGACGAAGACGTTGTCCACGGCCCACCACAGCGCGTAGGCGCCGGTGTAGTGGAACCGCAGGCGGACGGAGGGCTTGCCCGCGTAGGCGCTCAGGGGGACGTCGAAGTGTCTCGGGCCGGCCGCGTCCGTGGTCAGGGACCGGATGTTCGTCCAGGTCGCGCCGTCGTCGGTGCTGGCGTCGAGGTCGGCGGTCTGGCCGGGGAAGGGCACGAGGTCGGTGTCGAAGGCCACCTCGGGGACCGCCACGTCGGTGAAGTCGAACGGCGGACTGACCAGGCTGGAGTCCTGGGACGCGGTGTAGCCGTAGTAGTCGCTGTCGACCACCGCGAAGCCCCCGTCGCCGCCGGTGGTGTTGGACCGTCCTGCGGGGTTGTCGAAGGTCCAGCCGCCTTCGGTCCCCTCGGCGTTGACGACCGACCAGCCCTGCGGCGCGGAGTCCGCCCTGGTGAACTCCTGGGTCGGGCCGGTCAGCTTGGTCGTGTAGGCGGGGCCGCCGGCCGACCAGACGTCGGCGGGGACCGGAACGTCGAGTTCCTGCGCGGCCGTTCCCTGCGGGATCTGCCGGACGACCTCCCGGTAGCCGGGGAGGGAGGCCGTGATCCGCAGGGTGTGCGCGCGGTTGCGCGGAAGCGTGAGGCTGTACGCACCGGTCGCGGGGTCGCTCCACACCGGGCCGCCGGGCGAGCCGTCCACGACGATCTTGGCGTAGAGCGGCCAGCCGTGCCCGGAGCCGTCGGTGATCCGGCCCGAGATCGTGCGACTCGGCACCGTGCGGAGGGCGTAGTCCCTGGTCAGGGTCGCCCCGTCGGCGATCGTGACATCCGCGGTGGTGGCGTTCGCGTAGCCGAAGGCCTCGACGTTGATGTCATAGGTCCCGGTCGGCAACGGCAGGATGTAGGCCCCGGAGGCGTCGGAGTGCACCACGACGTCACCGCCCGAGACCGCGGCGCCCGCCACCGGCTTTCCGGTGGCCGAGTCCGTGATCGTTCCGGAGATCTCCCCGTGCGGTCCGCCGCGGAAGGCGCCCACTCCGCGCGGCGTTCCGAGGCCGGTCGGTCCGTCGTAGCCCGGGCCCGCGGTGCACAGATAGGAGGAGTCGCACTCGCCGTTCGACCCGCTGGTCACGTCGTTGAGGCCGTTGGAGGCCGCATAGGGGTAGGAGTTGGGGTAGCTGTCGGCCGCGGGCGTGCCGGCGACCGCGTAGACGCCGGCGATGATCGGCGTGGCGGCGCTGGTCCCGCCGTAGACCTGCCAGCCGCTCTGGCCGTAGCTCTGGTAGACCGCGACGCCCGTGGCGGGGTCCGCGACCGCCGAGACGTCCGCGACGGTACGCCGGGGGCAGCCGGTGTCCTTCTGGAAGGCCGGTTTCGCCTGGTAGGCGGAGCACCCCGAGCCGGTGCCCTTGGCGCCGTTGCTCCAGACCGACTCCGACCATCCGCGGGGAGTGTTCGGATCACGGACGAGGGAGGTGCCGCCGACCGAGGTGACATAGGGGGAAGCGGCGGGATAGGGGACCCCGTAGTTCAGGTCGCCCGCGGCGACGACCATGGCGACGCCCGGGTGGTTGTAGTGCGGGTCGGTGGTCTCCGCGGGGTCCTCACCACCCCCGGGAAGGCTGTCGTAGTAGGAGCCGTAGGAGTTGGAGACGGCCGTGGCGCCGAGCGCGACCGCCTGGTCGACGGCTGCCCCGAGGTTGTCCCGGTCGGCGCTGTCGGCCTCGACCAGCAGGATGTGCGCGTTCGGGGCCACGGCCGAGACCATGTCCAGATCGAGCGCGATCTCCCCGGCCCATTCGGGATCGGGCTGCGGGTAGTCGGTGCCGCCGCGCTGGTCGACCTTGCGGAAGCAGCCGTTGCCGGTGGTGCAGGGCGGCAGCCCGTACTGCTCCCGGTACACGGCCAGGTCCTGCTCGGCGGTGGGAGCGTCGTACGCGGCGACCACGGCGACGGTCTGGCCCGCGCCGCCGCCTTCCGGCAGGTCGTATGCGCTGCGCAGGTCGGCGGGGCCGTACCCGGTCGGCTGCGAGGTCCGCTTGGCGGCGGGGAGGTCCGTGCGGCGCAGGGCGAAGCACGCGTACTCGTTCTTCTTCGGTACGGAGCAGGAGGGCTCCATGGACAGGCCGTCGTCCCTGGCGGTGTTCGCGGTCTCGCGATGCGCCCCGTCTGCCGGCGTCTGCGCGGTGGCGGACGCCTGCGTCCCCAGCAGGGTGAGCAGCGACAGGCCGAGCGCCGTCAGGCCGGCGGTGAGTCCGTGTCGTCCGGAGCGTGTGGGCTTTCTCGGTATGTACAACCAACCGTTCCTGTCTGTCCGGTGAGGCAACGTCAACTGTGCGGTCGGCGGCGACGAATGAATCCATTCATCGCCGGCCCCATTAGACATCGCTCGCCCCGGCGAGGTGGCGCGTTGAGCCGATCGCGGTGAATCTCGGGGAGCGGCCCCCGAGCGGTGGGCGGTGCCGGACGGACGCGGAAGGACGGCGGAGGGACGCGACGGGACGGCGGAAGGACGCGGAAGGACGGCGGAAGGACGGCGGAAGGGCGGCGGTTCAGCGGGGCGTGCCGAAGTCCTGGGTCCACCAGGGGCCCCCGGACGTGGTGTTCACGCCGACGCCGATCTGCTCGAAGGCGCAGTTGAGGATGTTCGCCCGGTGTCCCTCACTGTGCATCCAGGCGTCCATCACGTCGGCGGCGGTCCGCTGGCCCACGGCTATGTTCTCGCCGAGGGTCGACCACCGGTAACCGGCCGCCTCGACCCGCCCCGCCATGGTGGACCCGTCGGGACCGGTGTGGGAGAGGACTCCCGAGCGGGCCATCACGTCCGTGTAGTCCTGGGCGGCCTCGGTGAGCCGCTCCTCGAGCGTCACCGGACGGCATCCGGCGGAAGCACGCGCGTCGTTGACCAGCCGGACGATCTGCGCGACCACCGGGTCCTCGCCGTCGGCGGTCGCCGTGGCTGTCGTCGCGGCCGTCGTCGGGCCTTTCGTCACACCCGTGGTCGACGGGACCACCGTGCGGGTGGGCGTGGCGGAGGCCGTGGGCGTCCGGGTGTGCCGCGGCGTCGGCTCGCGCCGCCGCGGTTCCGTGGACGCGCTGGGGCTCACGGCCGTCGGGCCGGGGCTCGGGACGGCGGTCTCCGGGGGCGCCTCGGCCGCGACGGGAGCGGCGCCGTCGGCCCGGTCCCCGGCCACCGCGAAGGCCTTCTCCTTGCCGCCTGCGTCGTTCCCGAACTGGGCGCCGGCCCCGACCAGGGATCCCGCGGCCACCGTCGCCACCGCGGCGGCCAGCGGCCAGGACCGCGCCGAGGGTGCGCGGCGGGCGCGGCGGCGTTTCCTGTGGGAACTCATGCTCGGGATACCTCCGTCAGGACGGGACTGCCGCACCGGGCCCGTCACAACGCCGTGAGCCCGGCACTGCGACCGACCCTAGGCGCGCCGCCCCGCACAACTACCGGTCCCGGAACGGATCTTCAAGCGCGGAAAGGGCCGCCCCCGGATGAGGCACCAGCTCCCCGGCCTGCGCCTCCTCTCGGTGTGGGAAACGTCACAGCGGTCCGCGATGGGTGTCAGCACCCATACCGGCCCGCTTCGCCCGGATGAAAGGATGAGGCCCGCTGGGGGCGAAACGGACAAGGAAAGGGGCGGCGCCGCGCCGTCCGTGAAGGGAACAGAGCTGTGCCTGCTCCGCGGATGAGCACGACACCACTACCGGGCATCGGTGTCCGGTACGACCTCACCACGCGGGACCGGCGCCATCTGTCGGTCGTCGCCCACCGCGACGGATCGCGCACGGTGAACATCTACCGCGCCGACGACCCCGACGCGTGCGCGCAGTCGCTGCGGCTGTCCGGGGCCGAGGCCACATCCCTGATCGACGCGCTGATGCCGACGCACCACAGCCCGAACCTGCTGCACACCACCGACCTCGGACTGGTCGCGGAGCGGATAGAGCTGTCCGCCACCTCGCACTGGAACGGCCGTCTGCTCGGCGAGACGCGGATGCGCACGGACACCGGCGCCTCCATCGTCGCCGTGCTGCGCAGGGCGGACGCGATCCCCTCCCCCACCCCGGACTTCCGCCTGTCCGGAGGCGACACCCTGATCGTCATCGGTACCCGCGAGGGCATCGAGGCCGCCGCCGCCATTCTCGGGCGGGAGTGAGCCCTTGCACTCCGCGGTCTTCCTCATCGAGTTCGGCGCCATCATCCTCGGTCTCGGCCTGCTCGGCCGGGTCGCCGGGCGACTGCGCTTCTCTCCCATCCCCCTCTATCTGCTGGCAGGTCTCGCCTTCGGCGAGGGCGGCATCCTCCCGCTGGGCACCAGTGAGGAGTTCGTGGCGATCGGCGCCGAGATCGGCGTCATCCTGCTGCTGTTGATGCTGGGCCTGGAGTACACCGCGAGCGACCTGATCGGGAACCTGCGGACGCAGTACCCCTCCGGTCTGGTCGACATCGCGTTCAACGCCCTGCCCGGCGCGGCGGCGGCGCTTCTGCTGGGCTGGGGGCCGGTGGCCGCGGTCGTCCTGGCGGGTGTCACGTGGATCTCGTCCTCCGGGGTCATCGCCAAGGTCCTGGGCGATCTCGAACGGCTCGGCAACCGCGAGACACCGGTCATCCTGAGCATCCTCGTCCTCGAGGACCTGGCGATGGCGGTGTACCTGCCGATCCTCACCGCCCTGCTGGCCGGTGTCGGCTGGGCGGCGGGCAGTGTGACGCTGGCCGTGGCGCTGGGCGCCGCGGGCCTGGTGCTGCTGATCGCGGTCCGCTTCGGGCGGGTGATCTCCCGGTTCGTCTCCAGCGACGACCCGGAGAAGCTCCTGCTGGTCGTTCTCGGCCTGACGCTGCTGGTGGCGGGCATCGCCCAGCAACTGCAGGTGTCGGCGGCAGTGGGGGCGTTCCTGGTGGGCATCGCGCTGTCCGGGGAGGTCGCCGAGGGCGCCCACTCGCTGCTGAGCCCGCTGCGCGACCTGTTCGCGGCCGTGTTCTTCGTCTTCTTCGGTCTGCACACCGACCCGGCGAGCATCCCGCCGGTCCTGCTGCCGGCGCTGGCACTGGCGATCGTCACCGCGCTCACCAAGATCGCCACCGGCTACTGGGCGGCGCGCCGCGCCGGAGTCGCGGCGCCGGGCAGGTGGCGTGCGGGCGGCGCACTCGTGGCGCGGGGCGAGTTCTCCATCGTCATCGCGGGACTCGGGGTCACGGCGGGCATCGAGCCCGCGCTGGGCCCGCTGGCGACGGCGTACGTCCTGCTGCTGGTCGTCTTCGGCCCGCTGACGGCTCGCTACACCGAGCCGCTGGCCAACGCCCTCTCCGGGCGCCTGGCCCGGGCGCGCAAGAGCGGGGCCGAGCCGGAGCGGACGCCCTCCCCCGTCACCGGGGACTGACCTCCGCCCTGGTGCGCCCCGCACGGCGCGCCACGGCGGTTCCCGTTCCGCGCGACACCCGAGAGGAGGACCTGGCCCGTGTCGCTGTTCTGGCGGATCTTCCTGCTCAACGTCGTCGTGCTGACGGCGGCGGCGATACTGCTGCTGGGTCCGGTCACCGTCTCCTCCCCCGTCCGGCCCGCCGAGGCGGCGGTGATCCTGGCGGGCCTGGTCGTGATGCTGGTCGCCAACGCCGTGCTGCTCCGCGTCGCGCTGGCGCCGCTGCGCCGGCTGACCCGAGCCATGGCCGCGGCGGACCTGCTGCGGCCCGGGAGCCGGCCGGCCGCCGCCGGGCACGGCGAGATCGCCGAACTCATCACCACGTTCAACACCATGCTCGACCGGCTGGAGAGCGAGCAGGCGGCCGGCAGTGCCCGTGTGCTCTCCGGCCAGGAGGCCGAGCGGCAGCGCATCGCCCAGGAGCTGCACGACGAGGTCGGGCAGACGCTCACCGCGGTGCTGCTCCAGCTCAAGCACGTCTCCGAACTTGCCCCCGGCCCGCTGCGCGAGGAGCTGCACCAGGTCCGCGAGACCACCCGCGGCAGCCTGGAGGAGATCCGCCGCATCGCCCGCCGGCTGCGGCCCGGAGTTCTGGAGGAGCTCGGCCTGCCCAGCGCGCTGCGGGCGCTGACCGCCGAGTTCACCTCCCCGGCACTGGCGGTGGGGCTCCGCCTCGACCCCGAACTGCCCGCCCTGGACGAGCAGACCGAGCTGGTCCTGTACCGGGTCGCCCAGGAGGGCCTGACCAACACCGTGCGCCATGCCCATGCGGGCCGGGTGGACCTCCGACTGGTACGCACCGCCGAGGGTGCACGCCTGACCGTACGCGACGACGGCAAGGGCCTCGGCGCCGCCCCGGAGGGCGCCGGGATCCGGGGGATGCGCGAACGCGCGCTGCTGGTCGGGGCGCGCCTCGCGCTGGGTCCGGGACCCGGTGGCGGCACCGAGGTGCGGCTCGACGTACCCGTGCGCGAGGAGGACCACTGACCGTGCCCGGGGCGACGAAGACCCGCATCCTGCTCGCCGACGACCACGCTCTGGTGCGCCGCGGCGTGCGGATGATCCTCGACGACGAACCGGACCTGAGCGTCGTCGCGGAGGCCGGGGACGGCGCCGAGGCCATCGAGCAGGCCCGCGCCCACGAACTCGACCTGGCCGTACTCGACATCGCCATGCCCCGCCTCACCGGGCTCCAGGCGGCGCGCGAACTGTCCCGGCTGCGGCCCGGTTTGCGGACCCTCATGCTGACGATGCACGACAACGAGCAGTTCTTCTTCGAGGCCCTGCGCGCGGGGGCCAGCGGCTACGTCCCCAAGTCCGTCGCCGACCGCGACCTCGTGGAGGCCTGCCGGGCGGCGGTGCGCGACGAGCCGTTCATCTATCCGGGGGCGGTCACCGCGCTGGTGCGCAACTTCCTGGAACGCGCCCGGCAGGGCGAGCCGCTGCCCGCGCGAGCCGTCACCGACCGGGAGGAGGAGATCCTGAAGCTGGTCGCGGAGGGCCACACCTCCAAGGAGATCGGGGACATCCTCTACATCAGCGCCAAGACGGTCGAGCGGCACCGCGCCAACATCCTCCAGAAGCTGGGCCTGCGCGACCGCCTCGAGCTCACCCGGTACGCGATCCGGGCCGGTCTGATCGAGCCGTGAGCGGCCACCGCCTCGCGGCCTCGTGGGGATCGACGGTTCTTCAGCCCGGGACCGTTCCCACAGCCCCTCCGGCACCAGCCCGTCAACGAAGGCCGTCGAGTACTGTCCCCTCCACCGGTGCCGGAGTCACCGGTCCGCCACTGGCCTTCCATCGCGCCCCGAACCGCGCCAGGTAGTGCCACACCTTCTTGACGGCCTGCGGGTCATGGAGACCAGCACGTGCGGCATCTCCGACGATCCGAGGATCGAGCACGCCGTCGACCGCGACCTGCGTGCCCAAGGCGACGTATTCCTGGCCGCGGTAGTCCGGGTGACGTCGGAGTTCTTCAACCCCGAGCCGGAAGCCGGGGTGCCACTCCACCGGGCAGCCAAGACGCAGTGCCGCAGCCTCGACTGTCGTGCCTCGGTAGCAGGGGTCCAGGACCAGCGCCTCAACGTCGGCACTCGGCCGGACCGGCCCATGCACCTGCGCCTCGATGTAGTCGTCAAGCTCGTCCTGACGATCAGCGAGGGCAAGCCCGATGAGCCCCATGCGGTCCGCGACACCGAAATCCGAAGGTTCGAGGAAACTGTCCGGGTAGCAGAACGTGGTCCGCGCCAGCGTCTCGGCAGCCAGCCGGAAGTGAGCGGAGCCGAACCGCGGCGCCCCGCCGACTGGTTTGCGACGGAAATTCAACGCCCCGTAGACGGGCCGTTCATGAGGGGTCGCTTCGTCGTACGCCCCGTCGAAGATCCGGCTCTCCCAGCGCCACCGGTCGCCGCCCGGATACGCGGTCAGTCCGCCGTTGCTGGTCCCCGTGACGAACTGCGAGCGATAGACGCCGTCCTCGGCCATGGCGTCCAGGATCGGCTTGCCGCGCAGCAGACGGTCCGGGTGGAAGTTGAGGGTCACCCGCAGCGCCGGGTCCATCGGAGGGCCCGACGCCAGGTCACCGACATGCCGAAGGGCCCGTTCCTGCGATGTCTGGGAGGCTGCGGAGTTCATCGGCACAGTGTTCCCCGACGTGATCGATCAGTGCACGTGGATTGTCCACCGACAGCCCGGTCCGGCGTCACGGACCGTCGATCGCCCAGCGAGACGATCTCCTAGCGGATCCGCTCTCGGCGTGGAGCGACGACCGCACTTGGCCGCGCCTCGGTCCCGGGCCGTCCGTGGCCGGGGCGCGGTCCACGACGCCCCGGCCCGCGGCATGGCGCGGTAGTGGATCAGGGCGCCTCAGCCGGTGTCGGGCCCGACGTGGCGGTGTTCTGCGCGCCGTTCGGCGGTCCTGCCGTGCGGAGCGGGGTCTCGACGACGCAGAGCGCCGCGACGAAGGCGGCCGCGCACAGAGCGGCCCCGGTGAGGAAGATCTGGTGGGTGCCGCCGGTGACCGCCCTGAGGTAGGCGTCCCGGGCCCCCGCGGGCAGGCGGGCCAGTGCGTACGCCTGGCTCCCGGCGCCGCCGGCGGCGCCGGGAAGGTGGGACCGGACGCTGCGGGTGAACAGGGAGCCGAAGACGGCGACGCCCAGGGATCCGCCCAAGGAGCGGAAGAGCGTGACCGCGCTCATGGCGGCTCCCATGTCGCGTAGGGAGACGCTGTTCTGGGCGATGGTGCCTGCCATCTGCTGGGTGAGGCCGAGCCCGGTACCGAGGAGAACCATGTAGCCACAGGTCAGGAGCCTTGGTGTCCCGGTCCCCATCGTCGCGAGAAGCCCGAGTCCGACGGTGAGGAAACCGGCGCCGAGGACGGGGAAGATCTTGTATCTGCCGGTGGCGGACATGACCTTGCCCGCGACGGTGGAGACCACCACGACGGGGATCATCAGCGGCAGCATCGCGAGACCGGAGTCGGCGGCCGAGGCGCCCTGTACGGTCTGCTGGAACAGCGGCAGGTAGAGGCCGGTGCCAAAGGTCACGACTCCGGCCGCCAGCAGCAGGAGGGTCGCCAGCGGGAAGTTGCGGTGTCCGGTGAAGATCGCCAGCGGCAGTACCGGCTCCGCGGCCCGCCGCTGCACGCGGACGAACAGGGCCAGTCCGAGCACGGCGACGGCGCCCGCGGTGAGGATCTGCCAGGAGCCCCACGCGTAGGTGGTGCCGGCCCAGGTGGCGGCCAGCACGGTCGCGCTGATCGTGACGGTCAGCAGGGCGATGCCCGGCCAGTCGGTCCTCGCCCTGACGCGCCGGGCGGGTACGTGCAGCAGCCGCCACAGCCACGCCAGGGCGAGCAGGCCGAGCGGCAGGTTGACGTAGAAGGCCCAGCGCCAGCCCCAGTGCCCGGTGACGAGGCCGCCGATCAGCGGACCGCCGATGGCCCCGGCGGCCATGACGGAGGCGGTCATGCCCTGGTACCTGCCGCGTTCGCGCGGCGGTACGAGAACGGCGATGAGAGCGAAAGCGCCCGCGCCGACGCCGCCCGCGCCGACGCCCTGCAGCGAGCGACTGGCGATCAGTTCGGACATGGACCGGGAGGCGCCGCAGAGCGCGGAGCCGACGAGGAACACGACGATCGAGGCCAGATACACCGGCTTGCGGCCGTAGAGGTCGCCGCACTTGCCCCAGATCGGGGTGGTCACGGCGGTTGCCAGGGTGTAGGCGGTCACCACCCAGGAGATGTGCTCCAGACCGCCGATGTCGCCCACGATCGTGGGCATCGCGGTGCCCACCACCATGGTGTCGAACATCGACAGCAGCATGGCGAGCATGACGCCGGCCAGCACCCAGCGGACGTTCCTGGGCGGGCCTTCCGTGGCCGTCGCGAAGCCGGCAGGGGACGCCGGAGGCGTCGGAGACACTGCAGACGTCGACGGCGGTGGAGACGTGGACATGGCGAAGTCGCTCCCTCAGAGGCGTGAGGCAGAAGAGGAGGGGAGGCCGGCGGCCGGTAGGGCCCGACGGCGACCACGCCACAGAAGCACAACAACTCTAAAAGTGCAACGACTCTACTTTTTGATTGGACTCGCATCGGGGTAGGGTGGCGGGCATGGGAGCGACACAGATCCGCGAACCGCAGACACCGGGACGCCGCGAGCGCAAGAAGGCGGCGACCCGCAAGGCCATCGCCGACGCGGCACTGCGCCTGTTCCTGGATCGCGGCTACGAGAACGTGGGAATCCGC
Organism: Actinacidiphila sp. bgisy167; assembly: GCF_057707665.1. Taxonomy (NCBI): domain Bacteria; kingdom Bacillati; phylum Actinomycetota; class Actinomycetes; order Kitasatosporales; family Streptomycetaceae; genus Actinacidiphila; species Actinacidiphila sp. bgisy167. The sequence goes on from NZ_JBYIQP010000055.1 coordinate 38,160, forward strand.
GAGGTCGCCGACGCCGCCGATGTCTCGACCGCCACGCTGTTCAAGCACTTTCCCAGCAAGGAGGCGCTCGTCTTCGACATGGACGCCGACCGGGAGACGAGCCTGCTCGACGCCGTCCGCAAGCGCCCCGCCGGACAGCCGATCCTGTCCGCACTCCGGGAATACGTCCTGGCCAGGGCCGACGTCTCCCAGGACGCGGGGATGGCGCGGTTCATCGAACTCATCGACACGACCCCGGCGTTGAGCGAGTACGCGCACCGCATGTGGATGCGGCACGAGGACGCGCTCGCGCAGGCCGTCAGCGAGGCGAGCGGCGCCCCCCAGGGCGACCCCACCTGTCGGGCGCTGGCCCATTTCACCCTCGAGGCCGCCGCCCTCGCCCGCACGGGCGGCGATCCCCGGACGGCCGTCGAGAGCGCCTTCGACCTCCTGGAACGCGGCTGGAACACAGCCCGTCCAGGCGTCTGACGCCACGAGGACGGGCCCCGTCCCCTCCAGCCGCACCGTGGAGCGGGGCGCGCGCTCCGCGCGACCCGGCCGGGCGGCTCGCCCCGGGGCCGGCGCCCCGGGTTGCTCGCCGGCCACCCCCGGGGCGCTCCGGAACCGGCCGGGCGGGCTCCGCGCCGGCTCAGCCGGTGCTGTCGGGACGGCGGCGCAGCAGATAGGTGTCCATGATCCAGCCCTTGCGTTCCCGGGCCTCGGTGCGGGCCCGGAGGATGCGCTCCGAGGTCTCGGCGAGCGGGCCCGAGATGAGGATCTCGTCCTCGGTGCCGACATACGCGCCGTAATGGATGTCCAGGCCCTCCGGGTCGATCTCAGCGAAGGCAGCGCGGCCGTCGAGCATGACCACCACGTCGTCGGCGTCCTTCGGGAATCCCTCGGCGAGGCGGCGGCCGGTGGTGATCTGCAGGGGGCGGCCGACCCGGGTCAGGGTGAGCCGGTGCCGGGCCGCGAGGGCGGCGACGCTGCTGATGCCGGGGACGACCTCATGGGTGAAGGAGCCGGGCCGCCGGGCGAGAACCTCCTCGACGACGGCGATCACGCTGTCGTAGAGGGAGGGGTCTCCCCAGACCAGGAAGGCGCCCGTCTCGCCGGGGCCGAGGTGGGCGTCGAGGAGGTCCGCCACCAGGTCGGCGCGGCGGCGGCGCCAGTCCTCGACCGCCTCCGCGTAACCGGGTGCGGCGCGGTCCCGCTCGGCGTCGGGGACCTCCACCAGCCGGTGGCCGGGGCGCGCGTGGTCGTCGAGCATCTGCCGGCGCAGGCGGATCAGGTCCTGGCGCTCCTCCGGCTTCCCCAGGACGAGGAAGACGTCCGTACGGGCGATCGCTTTGACCGCCTGAAGGGTGAGGTGTTCGGGATCCCCCGCGCCGATGCCGATGACAAGGATGTGTCGCATGCGGTGATTGTGCCGTGCGGTGCGACGGCGACGGCCACCGCGGCAACTGTTCCGGGACGCCCTGTGAGGTCCCTCACGCTGGATGGGGTGGTTACGGTGCTTCTTAGTAGCCGGGGCGCACACACCATATAGCTGCTATCCATGACGAAATAGGACATATTCCGCACAGGGGGCGACAGCCGTCGAGACCACGCGACACCATGGGCGAAGCCTCCCCAGGGGCATAGCTTCTGACTGATCATCAGGTTGTCTCCGAGTGCCGGGTCCGGCCACCGGACACGCCCGGACGCCCGGTGCAAGAGGCGCCGCCGCTACGAGTGCGCGTAGTAACGATCTTTCATTGCCCGAAGTCCGGGGCCGTCCACACAATGGCCGGGCCCGCCAGCCGCCGCGGCTCACACGGGTTGTGAACTCGCACGCCGAACCCTTGAGTGAGGTCTCGCTGATGACGAAGAACCGCCGGGCGATGCCCTTCCGGAAGACCACCGTCGCCGTCCTCGCCGTGGCCGCCGCGGGCGTGCCGTCGGTGGCCATGGCCTGCGTCGGCGCCCAGCAGGGCCCCCGTTACGGCGGCCCCCGGGCCCAGAGCCCCTCCCAGGCCGCTTCCCAGGTTCAGACCGAGGTCAAGGGGCGCGGGGACCACGGCGCCTGGGGCGGGTCGTGGAGGGGTTCCGCGGGCGGGTTCGCCGATCTGTCCTCCGGTGGGACGTGGACGAAGCGCGGCCCCTGGTGGGGCGGGAAGCCGTCCTGGGCGTCCGCCGCCGCACCCGCGGCGCCGGCCCCCGCGCCCTCATCGGCGCCGTCCGCCGCGCCGGCCTCCCAGGCCGCGAGTTCGGGCGCGGCGCTGAAGGGAGCCCCGGCCACCGTCCTCAGCCTGGTCAACAAGGAGCGGGCCAAGGCCGGCTGCACGGCCCTGAAGGCCAACCCCAAGCTGACCGAGGCCGCGCAGGACCACAGCAAGGACATGGCCTCCCAGCACGCCATGTCGCACACCGGCTCCGACGGTTCGTCCCCCGCCGACCGCATCTCCTCCGAGGGCTACGACTGGAGCCGTTACGGCGAGAACGTGGCCTACGGCTACTCCTCCGCGTCCAGCGTGATGCGCGCCTGGATGGCCAGTCCGGATCACAAGCGGAACATACTGGACTGCTCCTTCAAGGAAATAGGGATCGCGCTGGCGCAGCCCGGGAACTACTGGACGCAGGACTTCGGCGCCGCGCGCTGAAGCCGCCGCCCAAAGGCCCGCGCCGGTGGCGCGCGTCTCGAAAGCGATGGCGGCCACGAGCCGTGGGCACGGAGGCGGATGACGGAACCGGCGTTTCGCCGGTTCCGTCAACCGCGCGCTTGTTGGCGCGCGCCGTCGGCCGCGTCCGGCTCAGTCCCGGAGGTAGGCCAGGCCGGGAAGGCGCTCGCGGTAGCCGTCGAGAAGCCGCCGGGCGACGGCCACGGAGTCCACGAGCGGATGGAGCGCGAAGGCGCGCAGGGCGGCGGCCCGGTCGCCGGTGGTGGCGGCGGCGATGACGTCGCGTTCGACCGCCTTGACGGTGGTGACCAGGCCGACGGCGTGTCCGGGCAGCGGGTCGCCGACGACCGGGCGGGCGCCGTTGGCGTCGACGTGGCAGGGCACCTCGACGACGGCCTCCGCGTCGAGCGGTTCGAGGGCGCGCCGGTTGCGGACGTTGAGGATCAGGGTCGTCCGCTCGTCGAGGGCGATGGCCCGCATGAGGGCGAGGGCGACCTTCTCGTAGCCGCCGGACTCCAGGTCGTCCGCGTCGCGTTCGCCCGCTCCCGCGGCTTCCCGGACGTCCGCCCCGTAGGTGGTCTCGCGTTCCAGGCGGGCGGCGTCCCAGGCGGCGAAAGGCTCGGTGCCCGGGGCCCGCATCGTGTCGTAGAAGCGCCGCTGCTGCTCCAGGAGGAAGGCGCCGCGGGTGTGCTCGGCGCCGCGGGCGGCGGCGACGGCCTCGCGGGTGGAGTAGTAGTAGTTCAGGTACTCGTTGGGCACCGAGCCGAGGGCGCGCAGCCAGTCGGCGCCGAAGAGCCTGCCCTCCTCGAAGGAGGCGAGCGCCCCGTCGTCGGCCAGCAGTCGCGGAAGCAGGTCGACGCCGTCGACGCGGACCGCCCGCAGCCAGCCGAGGTGGTTCAGTCCCGCGTAGTCGAGCCGGGCGCGGCCGGGATCGACGCCGAGGGCTCGCGCCACGCGCCTGCCCAGGCCGACGGGCGAGTCGCAGATGCCGATGACGCGGTCGCCGAGGTGGCGGGACATCGCCTCGGTGACCAGGCCCGCGGGGTTGGTGAAGTTGATGACCCAGGCGCCGGGGGCGAGCCGCGCGACGCGGCGGGCGATGTCGACGGCGACGGGGACGGTGCGCAGCCCGTAGGCGATGCCTCCGGCGCCGACCGTCTCCTGACCGAGGACGCCCTCGTCGAGGGCGACGTGCTCGTCGACGACGCGTCCGGCGAGGCCGCCGACACGGATCGCGGAGAACACGAAGTCGGCCCCGGTCACCGCCTCGTCGAGGTCGGTGGTGACGGTGACCTCGGGCGCGTCGGGGCGGTCCCGCGCCTGCCGGCGCAGCACCCTGACGACGGCGTCCAGGCGGGCTGGGTCCAGGTCGTGCAGGGCGACGTGGGTGACGCGCCCCTCCGCGCGGTCCTCCAGCAGGGCGCGGTACACCAGCGGGACGCGGAAGCCCCCGCCGCCGAGAATCGTGAGCCTCATACCTCGACCACCTCCACCCCGGCCTCGCGCCGCGAGGTGCGGGTCGTCGTGTCCGCCGGGGCATCGGTCACCACGGCGCCGATGCCCTTCGTGCCCCCGCCCGTCAGAGCCGTGCCGGTGCGACGTAAGCCCCGCCTCGCGCGCCGGGCGCCGGACCGGTCCATGTCGTTGGGCGGCGGCACGGCTCGAACCCTACCCGGGCGCTCGGCGAAGTCAATCAAGGGCGGACCCGTCCCTCGCGGCCCCGTGCCAGGGCCTGCGGGGCGGTCATCCCGTGCGCACGGTGACGACGCCGGCCCGGGTGGTCGCGGTGATCCGGTACGGCGACGAGGGGTCGGTCGGCGCGTCCACCTGCCGCATCCCGACCTCGGCCGTGGCCCGGACGTCGTAGGAGCGGCCCGCGGGCACCGTGACCGTGACCGCGCCGTTCCCGGTGCCGGCGTCGACATCGTACGGAGCGGCGGTGAACGCGGCCTCGACCATGCCGTTCCCGCTCCTGAGCGTCGCCTCGCGGGCGCCCAGCGAGACGCCCTTGACCGTGCCGTTGCCGGTCGTGAGGTTCAGCGTCCCGGTCAGTCCCTCGACGTCCACGTCGCCGTTGTCGAGCCTGACGGTGACGGGGACGGCGGCCGGGACCGTCACCGTGAAGTCGACCCGGCAGGGGCTGGCGCCGCCGCAGCCGGACCCGGTCAGCTCCAGGGTGCCGTCCTTCACCTGGTGCCCGGTGGTGGGTTCGACGGCGCCGTACTCCAGCGTCTCCACCACCGACACCGGACCGCTCCCGGCGGTGACGCGCACCGTGCCGTTCACATTGCGCACGCTCAACGCCTTGACGCCGGACACCTCGTACGCGTGCGGCCGGGGGGAGGGCGCGCCGCCTGTCGAGCCGCTGCCCGCTGGGGGCACGGAGGGCGAACCGGGAGCGGGGGACGCGGGACGTGCCCGCTCGCCGCCGCCTCCCGCGTCGCAGGCGACGAGGCACCCGACCGCCATGAGGGCGGACACGGCCGCCACGGCCCGCCGACTCGTCACCACGCCTCGCTCCTCGCTGTCGGCACCGGACCCGCCCTGGCGGATCATATCGCCGCGAACACGGCATTCCCGATCCTCCGCAGGGGTGAGCCGCCGACCTTGTCGCGGGGCGTCGGTACCCGTGCGTCCCTCGCAGTGGAGCAGGCATGAGCCGGCGGGCTCGGTGACCGCCGCGACGGCCGCGACGGTCATCACCGAGTCCCTGTGGCCCGCGGTTTTCGGAGTGGTGCGGCGGGGGGACTCCACATGGCACGACCGGGCGCCGCCGGCGGTGCTCGGTCGTGCCGTCGATCGCGGGGGCACTGGCCCTGGCCCGGTTCGGAGAGGCGGACCAGGGCACGGCAGGCGCGCCCTTGAGGCCGAACGGGTGCGACCGGCGGCGCGCCGTCGGTCGCCGTCCCTCGGGGGTCGACCGCCGGACGGGTGCGCCGGACGAGCCCCCGGCGGCGGGCCCCGGCGTCAGCCGGTCACTGCCCGGTCCAGGTCCAGTCGACGACCTCCGGCAGGTCCACGCCGTGCTCGCGGATCCACGCGTGGTGCCGCAACCGGGCGTCCTCCATGAGCTGCCATACCGGGGCGGCTCGCACCGCGAGCCCCGGCACACGGTCGATGACGTCCATGACCAGCCGGAAGCGGTCGAGGTCGTTGCGGACGACCATGTCGAAGGGCGTGGTGGTGGTTCCGATCTCCTTGTAGCCGCGCACATGCAGGTGGGCGTGGCCGGCACGGCGGTAGGCGAGGCGGTGGATGAGCCACGGATAGCCGTGGTAGGCGAAGATCACCGGCTTGTCGCGGGTGAAGAGCGCGTCGTACTCAGCGTCCGCCATGCCGTGGGGGTGCTCCTCCTTGGGCAGGAGCCGGGCGAGATCGACCACGTTGACCACGCGTACGGCGAGCTGGGGCAGGAGGCGGCGGATCAGCGAGGCGGCCGCCATCACCTCCAAGGTGGGGACGTCCCCCGCGCAGGCGAGGACGACGTCCGGCTCCCGCGTGCCGTCCTCGGTGCCCGCCCACGGCCACACGCCGGCGCCGCGGGCGCAGTGGGCGCGGGCGGCGTCGAGGTCGAGCCAGTCGAAGGTCGGCTGCTTCCCGGCGACGACGACGTTGACGTAGTCGCGGCTGTGCAGCACGTGCTCGGCGATGGACAACAGGGTGTTGGCGTCCGGCGGCAGGTAGACCCGCACGACCTCGGGCGCCTTGTTGAGGATGTGGTCGATGAAGCCGGGGTCCTGGTGCGAGAAGCCGTTGTGGTCCTGCCGCCACACGTGCGAGGTCAGAAGGTAGTTCAGGGAGGCGATGGGGCGGCGCCAGGGCAGCGCCCGGGTGGTGCGCAGCCACTTGATGTGCTGGTTGACCATCGAGTCGACGATGTGGACGAAGGCCTCGTAGCAGGAGAAGAACCCGTGCCTGCCGGTGAGGAGGTAGCCCTCCAGCCAGCCCTGGCAGGTGTGCTCGGAGAGGATCTCCATGACGCGGCCGTGCCGGTCGAGGTTCTCGTCGACGGGCAGGATCTCGGACTGCCAGGCCTTCCCGCTGGCCTCGAAGACGGCCTGGAGCCGGTTGGAGGCGGTCTCGTCGGGGCCGACGAGCCGGAAGTCGCGGCGTTCGGCGGTGTCGGCCATGACGCGTTCCAGCAGGCCGCCCAGGATGCGGGTGGGCTCGTGCCGGGTCACGCCCGGCTTGTCGAGCGCGACGGCGAACCGCTCCAGCGGCGGCACGGGCAGGGCCCGCAGCAGCAACCCGCCGTTGGCGTACGGGGTGGCACCGAGGCGCAGGTCGCCCTCGGGGACGCAGGCCAGCACCTGAGCCGTGGGGGCGCCGTGCTCGTCGAACAGCTCCTGCGGCCGGTACGAGCGCATCCACTCCTCGAGCTGCCGCAGATGCTGCGGGTTGTCGCGGACGGCCGCCATCGGCACCTGGTGGGCGCGCCATGTGCCCTCCACGGGCAGGCCGTCGACCTCGGCAGGGCCCGTCCAGCCCTTGGGCGTGCGCAGCACGATCACTGGCCAGCGGGGGGGGACCCGCTCCCCCCCCCCC
>NZ_JBYIQP010000056.1:0-45171 GCF_057707665.1 Actinacidiphila sp. bgisy167
CCCCTCCACACCCGGGTCAGCGGGGCGCGGTCCGCCGTGGGCGACCCGGCGGACCGCGAGGACACCGAAGACGTCGGGGAAGCCGAGGAGAACGAGGAGGCTGAGGCGGACGCCGAGGACGCGTCTGGGCCGACGCGCCGGGCGGCGGCCCCGCGGGGCGCCGGGACGGACGCCAAGGCCGAGGCCCGGGCGGTCCGGCGCGCATCGGTCGGCCCATCGGTCGGCGCGCTGGTCGGCACAGCAGGCCGTGGGCCGCCGCCGAGCCGTACCGTGCGGTCCGCCACGGCGAGCAGCGCCGGGCGGTGCACCACGAGCAGCACCGTACGGCCGGCCGCGAGCCGGCGGACGGCGTCGACCACGGCCACCTCGGTCTCGCCGTCCAGCGCGGCCGTGGGCTCGTCGAGCAGCAGCAGCGGGCGGTCGGCGAGGAACGCCCGGGCCAGGGCGACGCGCTGCCGCTGTCCTGCGGAGAGCCCGGCCCCGTCCTCGCCGACCGCCGTCGCGGGGTCGAGGTCCGGGGCGCCGGCGTCCCGGAGCGCGGTGCGGACCTCGGCCGCGTTCGCGTCCGGCCGGGCCAGCCGTACGTTGTCGGCGACGGTCCCGGCGAACAGGTGCGGCCGCTGGGGCACCCAGGCGATCTGCGCGTGCCAGCCGGCCGGGTCGTGGGCGGCGAGGTCGGCGCCGCCGGCCAGGACCCGGCCCGAGGTCGGCTCGGTGAAGCCCAGCAGCACGGAGAGCAGCGTACTCTTGCCGATCCCGCTGGGGCCGGTGAGGGCGATCGTCTCCCCGGGGGAGATGCGAAGGGAGACCGGTTCGAGGCGGCCCCGCACGGCGACCCCGTCCAGTTCGACGACGGCGCCTCGCAGGTCGGGGGCCGGGGCCGTGCCGCGCCGGGGCGGCGCCGTCTCGAGGACGGCGAAGACCTCGTCGGCGGCCGAGAGCCCCTCGGCGGCAGCGTGGTAGTGGGCACCCACCTGGCGCAGCGGCAGATACGCCTCGGGCGCCAGGACGAGGATGACCAGCCCGGTGTAGAGGTCGAGTTCGCCGTGGACCAGCCGCATGCCGACGCCGACGGCGACCAGGGCGACGGAGATGGTGGAGAGCAGTTCCAGAGCGACGGAGGAGAGGAAGGTGATGCGCAGCGTCCGCATCGTGGCGCGCCGGTGCTCGGCGGTGATGGCGCGGATGGATGCGGCCTGGGCCTTGGCCCGGCCGAAGACCTTGAGGGTGGGCAGGCCCGCGACGACGTCGAGGAAGTGGCCGGACAGCCGGGCGAGCAACTGCCACTGACGGTCCATCTGGGCCTGCGTGGCCCAGCCGATGAGGATCATGAAGACCGGGATGAGGGGGAGGGTCAGCGCGATGGTGAGCGCCGAGATCCAGTCCTCGGTGACGATGCGGGCCAGGACGGCGGCGGGTACGACGACGGCAAGGCCCAGTTGGGGCAGATAGCGGGCGAAGTAGCCGTCCAGGGCGTCGATTCCCCGGGTGGCGAGCGCGGTGAGCTCTCCGGTCCGGCGCTCGGTGAGCCCCGCCGGGCCGAGGGCGGTGACGTGCTCCAGCAGCCGTGTGCGCAACCGGGACTTGACGGTGGCCGAGGCCCGGTGCGCGCACAGCTCGGTGAGCCAGGAGACCGCCGCGCGGCCGGCCGCCACACCGGCGAGCAGCAGCAGCGGGCCGCGCAGCGCCCCGGCGTCGAGGCCGTCCTGGAAACCCCCGACCACGATCTTCGCGAGGAGCATCGCCTGCGCGACGACCAGTCCCGCACCGGCGAGACCGAGCAGGACAGAGACGGCGAGGAACACCCGGGTCGCGCTCGCGTGCCTCAGGAGCCGGGGGTCGACGGGTTTCACGTGAAACAGCTCCTTCGGTGCGCGTCAGTGCGCTTCGGCGATGTGCTGGGTGCCGATCCGCTTGCGGAACACCCAGTACGTCCAGGCCTGGTAGAGCACGACCAGCGGGGCGGCGATCCCGGCGCACCAGGTCATGATCTTGAGCGTGTACGGGGTCGAGGAGGCGTTCTCCACCGTCAGGCTCCACGCCGGGTCCAGCGTGGAGGGCATGACGTCCGGGAAGAGCACGAGGAAGAACATCGCCACCGTGGCGACGACGGTGATCCCGGAGAACGCAAACGCCCAGCCCTCGCGGCCCCGCAGATTGGCGCCCAGAGCGGCGAGCAGCGCCGCGACGGCGACCGCCGCGGCCGCCAGGCTCCGGCTGTCGCCGCCGTCGCCCTGCGTCCAGGCCAGGAAGGCGAGTGCCAGCAGCACGGTGACGGCTCCGGCCCGGGTGGCGAAGCGGCGGGCGCGGGCGCGGATGTCGCCGAGGGTCTTCAGCGCCGCGAAGACCGCGCCGTGGAAGGTGAAGAGGCTGAGCGTGACCAGCCCGCCGAGCAGGGCGTAGGGGCCGAGCAGGTCACGGACCCCGCCGGTGTACTCACCGGAGGCGTCGATCGCGACGCCGTGCACGATGTTGGCGAAGGCCACGCCCCACAGGAACGCGGGGACCAGGGAGGTCCAGAAGATGGCCTGCTCCCAGGCGGACTGCCAGCGTTCGCCGGTGCGCTTGGCGCGGTACTCGAAGGCGACCACCCGGATGATCAGGCAGAGCAGGATCACCAGCAGCGGCAGGTAGAAGCCGGAGAAGAGGGTGGCGTACCACTCGGGGAAGGCGGCGAAGGTGGCGCCGCCCGCGGTGATCAGCCACACCTCGTTGCCGTCCCAGACCGGCCCGATGGTGTTGATCAGCACCCGCCGCTCGGGGCGGTCGCGGGCGAGCAGCCGGGTGAGGACACCGATGCCGAAGTCGAAGCCCTCGAGGAAGAAGTAGCCCGTCCACAGGACGGCGATGAGGACGAACCAGACGTCGTGGAGTTGCATGCCGTCTCTCCCTAATACGAGAAAGCCATCGGGCGGTCGGGGTCGCCGCCGCCGATCTTCGTGGGGGGTTGGAGGTCGGCCTCGGTGAGCTCGGGCGGCCCGGCCTTGGCGTACTTGACCAGGAGCTTGACCTCGACGACCGCGAGGACGGCGTAGAGCGCGGTGAGGACGATCAGCGAGGTGAGCATCTCGGCGGTGGAGACACCGGGGGAGACCGCGTCCTCGGTGCGCAGCAGCCCGTAGACGACCCAGGGCTGACGGCCGTTCTCGGTGAAGATCCAGCCCCAGGAGTTGGCGATCAGCGGGAAGCCCATGGTGAGCAGCCCGATCCGCCAGTACCAGCGGGACAGGGCCGGGGAGAGGGCGGTGTTCCGGGTGAGCATCAGGCGCGGCGGTTCGTCGTCGGCGGTGCGCTGCTCCTCGGCGAGCCAGAACCGGCGGCGGGTGAGCCACAGGCCGGCCAGGCCTACCGCGAAGGAGGTCATGCCGAACCCGATCATCCAGCGGAAGCCCCAGTAGGCGACCGGGATATTGGGCCGGTAGTCGCCGGGGCCGTACTTCTCCTGCTCGGCCTTGTCGATGTCCTTGATGCCGGGGACGAAGGAGTCGAAGTCGTCGTGGGCGAGGAAGGACAGCAGTCCGGGGACCTCGATGGCCACGCTGTTGTGCCCCTTGTCGACGTCGCCGTAGGCGAAGATCGAGAACGGGGCCGGGGCCTCGCCGTCCCACAGGGCCTCGGCGGCGGCCATCTTCATCGGCTGCTGCTCGTACATGACCTTGCCCAGCCGGTCCCCACTGATCGCAGTGAGCAGGCCGGCGACGACGGCGGTGACCAGGGCGAGGCGCAGCGAGGTCCTCATGACCGCCACATGCCTGCGCCGGGCCAGGTGGTAGGCCGATATGCCGATCATGAAGGCGGCACCGGTCAGGAAGGCCGCGGTCAGTGTGTGGAAGACCACGACGAGGGTGGTGTTCTGGCTGATCACCGCCCAGAAGTCGGTGAGCTCGGCGCGTCCTGTGGCCTTGTTGTAGCGGTAGCCGACCGGATGCTGCATCCAGGAGTTCGCGGCGAGGATGAAGTACGCGGACAGGATCGTGCCCAGCGAGACCAGCCAGATGCAGGCCAGGTGGATTTTCTGCGGCAGCTTGTCCCAGCCGAAGATCCACAGGCCGATGAAGGTGGACTCGAAGAAGAAGGCGATGAGCGACTCGAAGGCGAGCGGGGCGCCGAACACGTCGCCGACGAAGCGCGAGTAGTCCGACCAGTTCATGCCGAACTGGAACTCCTGGACCAGGCCGGTGGCCACGCCCATGGCGATGTTGATCAGGAAGAGCTTGCCCCAGAACTTGGTGGCCTTGAGGTACTTCTCCTTGCCCGTGCGCACCCAGGCCGTCTGCAGACCGGCGGTCAGGGCGGCGAGGGAGATCGTGAGGGGTACGAAGAGGTAGTGGTAGACGGTCGTGATGCCGAATTGCCAGCGCGCGACGGCGACGGAGTCCAGTGCAAGATCCACGCCACGCCTCCTATCCTGGTGCGCTTGTGAAAGTGAACGCATTCACAAGCACAGTATGCCGCACACGTTTTCGCCCCCTCACACCGGGGGGTGTAGGGGGCGGAAACGGGACGGGTCAGGACGCCCTTGCGGAACCCGGGGCACCGCGCCCGGGCCGGCTACAGCTCCTTGCGGAAGGTCTCCGCCGTGCGGAGCATGACGTCGTTGGCGGCCTCCTCGCCGATCGTGATCCGCACGCCCTCCCCCGCGAACGGACGTACGGTGACGCCGGCCCGCTCGCAGGCCGCCGCGAAGTCGGCCGTGCGCTCCCCCAGCCGCAGCCACACGAAGTTGGCGTGGGTCTCCGGCACGGTCCAGCCCTGCCCGGTCAGCGCGTCGACGACCCGGGTCCGCTCACCGACCAGCGCGTCGACCCGCCGCAGCAGCGCCTCCTCCGCGCGCAGCGAGGCCACCGCCGCGTCCTGGGCGAGCTGGCTCACACCGAAGGGGACGGCCGTCTTGCGCAGCGCCGCGGCGACCGGCTCGTGCGCGATCGCGAAGCCCACCCGCAGTCCGGCGAGCCCGTACGCCTTGGAGAAGGTGCGCAGCACCGCCACGTTGGGGCGGTCGCGGTAGACCTCGACCCCGTCCGGCACCTCGGGGTCGCGGATGAACTCCCGGTACGCCTCGTCCAGTACGACCAGCACATCCGAGGGGACGCGGTCCAGGAAGCGCTCCAGCGCGGCCCGGCGGACCACCGTGCCGGTGGGGTTGTTGGGGTTGCAGACGAAGACCAGCCGCGTCCGGTCGGTGATCGCGGCGGCCATCGCGTCCAGGTCGTGGGTGTCGCCCGCGTCCAGCGGCACCCGCACCGAGGCCGCTCCGCTGATCTGCGTGATGATCGGGTAGGCCTCGAAGGACCGCCAGGCGTAGACGACCTCGTCACCCGGTCCCGCGGTCGACTGCAGCAACTGCTGGGCCACACCGACCGATCCGGTACCCGTCGCGATGTGCTCGACCGGCACGCCGAAGCGGTGCGCCAGCTCGGCGTGCAGGGCCGTGCACGCCATGTCCGGGTAGCGGTTGCACTTCTCCGCGGCGGCGGTGGCCGCCTCCAGGACACCCGGCAACGGGGCGTAGGGGTTCTCGTTGGAGGACAGCTTGTAAGCCGTCACCCCCTCTTCCACGGCCGGGGGTCTTCCCGGCTTGTACGTGGGGATGCCGTCCAGTTCGCGGCGCAGTTTGGGGCTCATGCCCCACACCATACGAGTGGCTGGGCGGCCCGGGGGAGGCCTTGCGGCACACGGGTTCGCGACAGGGGCCCGCGGCGGCGGACCGGGGTGCGGCACGCACTGCGCGCTGGTGGCGCGCGCGGTGGCGCGCATCCCTCGTAGGGGTGAGTTGAAGGCCCCGCAGCCCACGCGGCACGGGGGCGGCGGCGGGCCGTGCAAGGGCCGTATGCGGTGCCGGATACCCGCCGCCACCTGCGCTTTCCCGGCACGCGCCCGGCGGCGCGTGCGAGGAAACGTATCTGTCGGCGCCCTCCTTCGCACCCCGCGAACGGACCAACCGCGCCCCTACTATCACCACGCCATGACAGCAGCAGGGAAGCACCAGGCGAGCCGGCCCGTCGGACGCCGGCTGAGGCGTGCCGGCATCAGGGACGTGGCCGCCGCGGCAGGGGTCTCGATCACCACCGTCTCCGACGCGCTCAACGGCAAGGGCCGACTGCCCGACACCACCCGCCGTCACGTCCGTGAGGTCGCCGACCGGCTGGGCTACCGCCCCTCGGCCGCCGCCCGCACACTGCGCACCGGCAGGTCAGGGCTGATCGGCCTGACCGTGACGACGTACGGGGAAGAACCCTTCACCTTCACGGAGTTCGCCTACTTCGCCGAGATGGCCCGGGCCGCCACCTCCGCCGCGCTCGCCCGCGGCTACGCCCTGGTCATCCTGCCGGCCTCCTCCCGGCACGACGTGTGGAGCAACGTCGCGCTGGACGGCACGGTCGTGATCGACCCCTCCGACCACGACCCCGTGGTCACCGAGCTGGTACGGCAGGGCATCCCCGTGGTCAGCGACGGCCGCCCGGCCGGAAGCCTGCCCGTCCGCGCCTGGGTCGACAACGACCACGAGGCCGCCGTCCTCGGCATCCTGGAACACCTCGCCGAGGCCGGGGCCCGCAGGATCGGCCTGCTCACCGGCACCAGCACCGACACCTACACCCGGCTGTCCACCGCCGCCTACCTCGACTGGTGCGAGCGGATCGGCCAGGAGCCCGTCGTCGAGGCCTACCCCGCCCACGACCCGTGCGCCGGCGCCGTCGCCGCCGACCGCCTGCTCGCCCGGCCCGACCGCCCCGACGCCGTCTACGGCCTCTTCGACCCGGGCGGCACCGACCTGCTCGCCGCCGCCCGCCGCTACGGGCTGCGCGTGCCCGACGACCTCCTGCTGGTCTGCTGCAGCGAGAGCATGGTCTACGCGACGACCGAGCCCCCGATCACCACCCTCTCCCTCAAACCGGGGCGGATCGGCACCGCGGTCGTCCAACTGCTCGTCGACGCCATCGAGGGGGTGGACCCGGGCCGCCCGGTGCGGCAGGTGATGCCGACCGAGCTGATCGTGCGCACGTCCTCCCAGCGGCGGTCGCCGCGCACCACCGTCAGCCCGCCCCGCGGGCCCGCGGGAGGATAGAAGAAGGCGTCCGCCGGGAGGAAGAGGAGCCCATCCCGGGCGGATTTGTCCGGACCCAGGAAAATCGCTGTCAGCAGGTGTGTCACGCCACGACATCCTCATTCCTATGATGGGCGGATGGTGGCGAGACGGTGGAGGGGTCGATGACTCAGGGGGCAGGTCGGGGACCCATGCCCGATACCTCGTACGGCTGGTCTCAGGACCCGTCGGAGGCGGTGGCGCACGCCGCGCCCGTGGCGCCCCCGGCGCACCCCGCCGACGTCGGAGCCCCGCCCGCGCATCCGGCCGGACACCCGCCAACCATGATCGACGAGCAGATGGCGCCGCCCGAGTACACGCCCACTCAGCGCGACCTCCCCGTCATCACCACGACGGACGCCCGGGCCCTGGGCCCGCTCTACGCCGTCGGCGACATCCACGGCTACCTGGACCGATTGCGCGAGGCCCTGTACACGACCGGGCTCATCGACGCCGAGGGCCACTGGGCGGCCGGCAACGCCCGCCTGTGGTTCCTGGGTGACTTCACCGACCGCGGCCCCGACGGCGTCGGCGTGATCGAACTCGTCATGCAGCTCTCCGCGGAGGCCGCCGCGGCCGGCGGCTACGCCAGGGCCCTCATGGGCAACCACGAGCTGCTGCTGCTCGGCGCCCACCGCTTCGGCGACACCCCGGTGAACTCCGCCGGCGGCACCGCCTCCTTCCTGGCCGCCTGGCGCCTCAACGGCGGCCAGACGAGCGACATGGAGCGGCTGCAGGACCACCACATCGCCTGGATGTCCCGGCTGGACGCGGCCGCCCTCACCGACGGCCACCTGCTGCTGCACTCCGACACCACCGCGTACCTGGAGTACGGCACCACCATCGACGCGATGAACGACGCCGTCACCGGCGTCCTGCAGCGCGGTGACGCCGACGAGTGCTGGGAGCTGTTCCGCAAGTTCACCCGGCGCTTCGCCTTCCGCGGCGAGGCCGGGCCCCAGGCCGCCCGCGAGCTGCTGGACGCCTACGGCGGCCACCGCGTCGTGCACGGCCACAGCCCCATCCCATACCTGCTCGGCGAGCCGGGCGGCGATCTCGGCGCCGAACAGCCGGACCGCTCCGCGGTCGTGGAGGGCCCCCATGTGTACGCGGACGACCTGGCGGTGGCCATGGACGGCGGGGTGACGATGGACGGCAGGCTGCTGGTCGCCCAACTGCCCCTCTAGTCCCCGGAAGGCCCGATTTTCCGGAAACACTCTGTCATGGCGTCACCCCCGCGCTCTACCATCGGTATTCCGTAGGCAGCTTCTCCTCCGCTTCCGCCCAGCCGGACCGGACCTTCGTCCTTCGTGAACCCCGGGAGGAGCCGGAGACGGAGCATCGGGGGATGCACATGAACAGCGCTCCACACCTGCTGACCGAGGACCGTCCGGAGTTCGAGCGGGCCCTCGACGCGGCCCTGCGGTCGGAGGGCACCCGGGCCGCGCTCGCCGACACCCACAGCCGCCTCAGCGCCGAGCAGTTGCGCACCATGGCGCTCAACGCGGCCGCCCCCATCGCGGCCTGCGCCGCACCCGAGTACGAACAGTTCGTCAAGCTCCGCGAGACCGCGGCAGAGCGCCGCCGCGCGGCACGCACCGCGCGCGTACCCGGCCTCGGCTACGCGGCCGCGGCGGCCCCGGTCACCACGGACGGGCCGGGGGCCGGACTGTTCGCGATCGTCGCCGTGCTCACGCCGATCCTGGCGGCCACGGCCGCCGTCATCCTGCTCCTGCTGGGATACGCGCTGCGCCTCGGGCACCCGGAGCCGGCGATCGCGCCGCCGCTGCGCCAGGCCGGCTGGCTGTTCGCGGCCGTCGCCGCCTGCGGCATCGTCATCGGCATGGTCGGACTGCTGCTCACCGCACTGCGCAACGGCGCGGCCAACCGCCACGAGCCCCCGGACGACGACGGGTCACGGGACGTCGCGCTCGCACGCGAGGTGTGGCGCCGGGCGCTGCTGGAGCGAGGGCTGCAGCCCTTTCTCGCAGAAGCCCTGGCTCAGGCCGCCGGCACGGCCACCACGGCCCCCGCCCCTTCCGCGACCACCGGGGGCAACGCCCGGATGCCGCGCCTCGGTTACTCCCGCCCGGACTTCTCCAGCCCCGGCCCCGAGTCCTCCCCCGAACCGGGCGACCGCTTCTCCAGCCCCGACTTCTCGAGTCCGGACTTCTCCAGCCCCGACTTCGGCGGCCCGGAGCACCGATCCGACTGACGCGTCGCAGCGGGGAGCGCTGTCACACCCCCGTGTCAGGGTTCGGAGCATGGACATCGACCGGTTCTGGTCCCTGATCGCATCCGCCCGCTCCACCGCGGCGACCAGTGGCGAGCCCTTCGACGAAGTGCTGGCGGACCTGCTCACCGGGCTCCCGGCCCCGGAGATCCTCGCGTACGCGGAACGCTTCGACGCCCTGCACGACGCCTTGTACCGCTGGGACGTCTGGGCCGCCGCCTACCTGGTGGGCGGCGGTTGCTCCGACGACTCCTTCATCGACTTCCGCGCAGGGGTGATCGCCCAGGGCCGCGCGTGGTACGAGCGCGTCGCCGCCGCACCCGACAGTCTCGCGGGCCACCCCGCAGTGGTCGCGGCCGCACGGGCCGGGAGCGATGACGCGCTGTTTCACGAGGAGGTCGACTACGTGGCCGCCGAGGCCTTCGAGCGCATCACCGGCGACCGGGACGCCTTCTACACCGCCTGGGCCGCCCACCGGCCCGGCGACGCCCGGGCCACGGCGGAACCGGACATGGGCGAGGACTTCGACTTCGACGACCCCACGGAGATGCACCGCCGCCTGCCCCGGCTGGCCGGTCTGTACCTCGGCCCGGACAGCGCCTGAAGGCGGTCGAGGCACCGTGGCCCTGCCCCGGGGCGGGCCCGCGAGCCTGTGAGGTCGCGGGCCCGCACGGCAGCGGGCGGGTCGGTCGGCGGTCAGCGTGCGGCAGTCGATCCGCGGCTCAGTCGGCGATCGGGAGGTAGACGCGGTTGCCCGAGGCGGCGAACTCGCGCGACTTCTCCGCCATGCCGGCCTCGATCTCCTCCGCCGTGCCGCCGTGCCGGCGTCGGATGTCCTGGGAGATCCGCATGGAGCAGAACTTCGGACCGCACATGGAGCAGAAGTGCGCGGTCTTGGCCGGTTCCGCCGGGAGCGTCTCGTCGTGGAACTCCCGCGCCGTGTCCGGGTCGAGGGCCAGGTTGAACTGGTCCTCCCAACGGAACTCGAAGCGGGCGTCGGAGAGCGCGTCGTCCCATTCCTGGGCGCCGGGGTGGCCCTTGGCCAGGTCGGCGGCATGCGCGGCGATCTTGTACGTGATGACGCCGGTCTTGACGTCGTCGCGGTCGGGCAGGCCGAGGTGCTCCTTGGGGGTGACATAGCAGAGCATGGCCGTCCCCCACCAGGCGATCATCGCGGCGCCGATGCCGGAGGTGATGTGGTCGTAGGCGGGCGCGATGTCCGTGGTGAGCGGGCCCAGGGTGTAGAACGGCGCCTCCTCGCAGATCTCCTGCTGGAGGTCGATGTTCTCCTTGATCTTGTGCATCGGGACGTGCCCCGGGCCCTCGATCATGGTCTGGACGCCGTGCCGCTTGGCGACGGAGTTGAGCTCGCCGAGCGTGCGCAGTTCCGCGAACTGGGCCTCGTCGTTGGCGTCCGCGATGGAGCCGGGACGCAGGCCGTCGCCCAGGGAGTACGTGACGTCGTAGGCGGCGAGGATCTCGCAGAGCTCCTCGAAGTTCTCGTAGAGGAAGCTCTCCTTGTGGTGCGCCAGGCACCAGGCCGCCATGATCGACCCGCCGCGCGAGACGATGCCCGTCTTGCGGCGGGCGGTCAGCGGAACGTAGCGCAGGAGCACTCCGGCGTGCACCGTCATGTAGTCGACGCCCTGCTCCGCCTGCTCGATGACGGTGTCCTTGTAGATCTCCCAGGTCAGTTCCTCGGCCTTGCCGTCCACCTTCTCCAGGGCCTGGTAGAGGGGGACGGTGCCGATGGGGACGGGGGAGTTGCGCAGCACCCACTCGCGCGTGGTGTGGATGTTGCGTCCCGTGGAGAGGTCCATCACCGTGTCGGCGCCCCAGCGGGTGGCCCAGGTCATCTTCTCGACCTCCTCCTCGATGGAGGAGGTGACGGCCGAGTTGCCGATGTTGGCGTTGACCTTCACCAGGAAGCGCTTGCCGATGATCATCGGCTCGGTCTCCGGGTGGTTGACGTTCGCCGGCAGGACGGCGCGTCCCGCCGCGATCTCCTCCCGGACGACCTCGGGGGAGACGTTCTCGCGGATCGCGACGTACTCCATCTCCGGGGTGATCTCGCCGCGCCGCGCGTACGCGAGCTGCGTCACCGGCTGCCCGGTACTGCCGCGCCGCGGGAGGCGGGGGCGGCCGGGGAAGACGGCGTCCAGGTTGCGCAGACCGCCGCGCGGCGAGGTGTGCCGCAGGCCGTCGTCCTCGGGACGGACGGGACGGCCGGGGTACTCCTCGGTGTCGCCGCGGGCGACGATCCAGTTCTCCCGCAGCGCCGGGAGGCCGCGGCGGACGTCGGTGGTGATGTTGGGGTCGGTGTACGGGCCCGACGTGTCGTACAGCGTCACATCCTGGCCGTTGGTCAGATGCACTCGGCGGACGGGGACCTGGATGTCCGGGCGGGACCCGGTCAGATATCCCTTGTGCCAGCCGATTTCGCGCGCGCGTGCATCCTGCATGGTCATGAGACCCACTCCCTACGCCGGCATTACCCGGTAACAGGTTCAGCGGTCGGCGCAGCTGATGGCCCCTCGGCCGGTCAGCGCCCTCTCAGCCCGGTGCTCCGAGCTCCCGCGTTTGCAAAGGTGCCTCAACGCTAGCGGGTCCACGCCGGTCCACACCAGTGGGTGTTGCGATGATCGGGCGGTGGAAGCCTCTCCCCCGCAGACACCCGCCCACGGGCACACGCACAGCCACACGCACGGGCACGGCCACGGCCCGGTGCCGCCGGTCTCCCGGCACCTGCGCACGGTCATCGCCGCCGTGCTGATCCCGTTCGTCGCGGCCGTCGCGGCCGGCCTGGTCGTGCTGTGGCCGGGCGGTGTGCCCGAGCACCGGCACACCGGCGTCGGTTTTGACCAGCAGACGCAGACCGGGCGGGTGGTGAAGGTCGAGGACGTCGGATGCGCCGACGTCGGCGCAGGACCGGACGCCGATGCCGCACCCTCCCCGGCCTCGGCGCGGAAAGCCGCGGCCACCTGTGAGCGCGCGACGATCGAGGTCGGCTCGGGCGAGGACAGGGGCCGCACCTTCACCGAGATCGTGCTCCCGAGCCAGACCCGGCACTACACCGAGGGGCAGAGGGTGCTCCTGGCCTACGCGCCGCAGGCGCCGCGCGACCTGCGGTACTCGGTGGCCGACGTCGACCGGGCCTTCCCGCTGTGGCTGCTGGCCGGGATCTTCGCCGCCGCGGTGGTCGTGGTCGGACGGCTGCGCGGATTCCTGGCGCTGGCCTCGCTGGTCGTCAGTTTCGCGGTGCTGACGCTCTTCATCCTCCCGGCGATCCTGCACGGCGGCGATCCCCTGCTGGTCGCGGTGGTCGGCGGCAGCACCATCATGCTGATCGCGCTCTACCTGTGCCACGGCCTGAGCGCCCGCACCTCGGTGGCGGTGCTGGGGACCCTGTGCTCGCTGCTGCTGATCGGCCTCCTGGGCTCGGTCTTCGTCGACCGGGCGCTGCTCAGCGGCGACACCTCCGACGAGACGGGGCTGATCCACTCCCTGTACCCGGGCCTCGAGATCCGCGGACTGCTGCTGGCCGGCATCGTCATCGGTTCCCTGGGCGTCCTGGACGACGTGACGGTCACCCAGACCTCGGCGGTGTGGGAGCTGCACGGGGCTGATCCGGGGGCGAGCCGGCGACGGCTGTACGCGGCGGCGATGCGGATCGGGCGCGACCACATCGCCTCGGTCGTCAACACCCTGGTGCTGGCCTACGCGGGCGCGGCACTGCCGCTGCTGCTGCTCTTCTCCGTCACGGAGCGCGGGGTGCTGGCGGTGGCGGGCAGCGAACTGGTCGCCGAGGAGATCGTACGGACACTGGTGGGCAGTGTCGGCCTGGTGGTGGCGGTGCCGTTGACGACGGCGCTGGCGGTCCTGGTGGTGTCCGCGGACCGCGGCGGCGGCGGCGCTGTGCTCGCGGGCACCGCCCGTCACGTGGCGCGGCCCCGCGGGGTCACCACCTGTCGCGGTGGTCGGACGAGGACGAGGACGAGGTGAACTTCCTGACCAGGTACACCAGCCCGCCGACCAGCGCCACGAAGACCAGCACCTTGAAGAGCAGCCAGAACAGGAAGCCGATCGCACTGGCGATCATGCCGCCGAAGACCGCGATCGCGATCACCGGCACCGCGACCCATGTGACCCACCAGGGCAGGCCTTCGAAAAGCTTCTTCACCGTGTCCTCCTCCGTGTCGTCCTTCCGCTCCCAGGCTAGGGCCGCGACGGCGCTCCGCGGAGGCTCCGCGGTCCCCATCCCTCCCTGACCCTTCCCCTACGGGACCCGGGGCCGGCCGCCCCTCAGGCCTCGGGGGGCGAGAACACCACGAGGACCTTCAGGTCCTCGGTGACGTGGTGGAAGCGGTGCGGCGCCCCGGCCGGGACGTAGACCACGCTGCCGCGCGCGACGTGCGTCGTCTCCTCCCCCACGGTGATCAGCGCCCGGCCGCTCACGACCAGGTAGATCTCGTCCTGGGCATGCGGTTTCTGCGGGTCGAGCTCCCCCGTCCGCAGGGCGTACAGGCCCGCGGACATGTTCCGCTCGCGCAGGAAGCTGAGGTACGCGCCCTCGTTGGCCGCCCGCTCGGCCTCCAGGTCGTCCAGCCGGAACACCTTCACGTGGCCGCTCCCTCTCGTCCGTGCGCCTGCTCTGTGCCTGCGCTGCAGCTTCTGCGACGATCTCAGCCATGATGAACTTCGTCGTCAAGACGCTCGCGAACGCCGGGGCCCTGCTGGTGGCCATCTGGCTCGTGAGCGGCATCACGCTCACCGGTGACGACACCGGCCAGAAGGCCCTCACCCTCATCCTCGTCGCCCTGGTCTTCGGCGTGGTGAACTGGCTGGTGAAGCCGGTGGTCAAGCTGCTGTCGCTGCCCCTGCTGCTGCTCACGCTCGGGTTGTTCACGCTGGTCGTGAACGCCCTGATGCTGCTGCTGACCTCCTGGATCTCCGGCGAGCTCGACCTGGACTTCCACGTCGACGGCTTCTGGGCGGCGTTCCTCGGCGGCCTGGTCATCAGCATCGTCTCGTGGGCCCTGAACATGATCCTCCCGGACGAGGACTGACATCGGGGCTGCATCATGGAGCCCATGAGCGCTCCGTCCTCCCGCACACCCCTGCGGGTGTGCTTCGTGTGCACCGGCAACATCTGCCGTTCGCCGATGGCCGAGTCCGTCTTCCGCTCCCGCGTGGCGGAGGCCGGGCTCGCCGGCCTTGTCGTCGCCGGCAGCGCGGGGACGGGCTCCTGGCACGAGGGGGACGACGCGGACCACCGCACCGTGGCCGTGCTCCGCGCGGCCGGGTACGGGTACGAGCACATCGCGCGCCAGTTCCAGCCCGAATGGTTCGCCGAGCTCGACCTCGTGATCGCCCTCGACTCGGGCCATCTGCGGGATCTGCGCCGGCTGGCGCCCACGGCGCGGGACGCCGCCAAGGTGCGGCTGCTGCGCTCCTACGACCCCGCCGCGGACGCCGGTGCGGACGACCGCGGCCTGGATGTTCCCGACCCCTACTACGGGGACCTGAGCGGCTTCGAGGAGTGCCTGCGGATGTGCGAGGCCGCAGCCGACGGGCTGCTGGACGCCGTACGCGACGCCCTCGGCAGCGAGCCCGCCGGCACCCCGTGACGGACGCGCCCGGGCTCGCGGACCGGGTCGCCGCCCTGCTGGGCGAGCCGGTGACGGAGGCCGGCCCGGTGGGCGGCGGTTCCGTCTGCCGATCCGTCCGGCTGCGGCGCCGCTCGGGCGGCACGGTCTTCGCCAAGACCCTCGCGGACGCGCCGCCTGGCTTCTTCGCCGCCGAGGCCGCGGGCCTGCGGCTGCTGGGCGGGACCGGCACGGTCGCCGTACCCGAGGTGCTGGCCGCGGACGAGCGCACGCTCGTCCTGGAATGGGTGGAGCCCGGTCCGGCGACCCCCGCAGCCGCCGAGCGCCTCGGACGTGAGCTGGCCGCGCTCCACCGCGTCCCCGCCCCGGGGTACGGGACGGCGCACGCGGCCTTCATCGGCCCGCTCCCCCTGCCGGCGGCCGGGCCCGGGCCCGCGTCCGGGCTGCCGGGCGGCGGGGAGGACTGGGCCGCGTTCCACGCCGCGAGGCGGCTGCTGCCCTTCCTGCGGCAGGCCGCCGACCGCGGGGCCATGGCACCGGCGGACGTGCGCGCGGTCGAGCGGCTCTGCGAACTGCTGCCGAGGATCGGCGGCCCCGCGCAGCCTCCTGCGGTGATCCACGGCGACCTGTGGTCCGGCAACGTGCTGTTCGCCGCCGACGGCCGCGCCCGGCTCGTGGACCCGGCGGCGCAGGGCGGGCACCCCGAGGCCGATCTGGCGATGCTGGAGCTGTTCGGCTGCTCGCACCTCGAGCGGGTGCTCGCCGCGTACGAGGAGGTCCGGCCGCTGCCCGGCCGCCGGGAGCGGGTGCCCCTGCACCAGGTGCACCCGCTGCTGGTGCACGCCGTCCTGTTCGGCGCGGGCTACGGCGCCGCCGCGGGGCGCGCCGCCCGCGCGGCCCTCACGTCCGTCTAGCGGACGGCCGTGTTCGCTGGCCCATACACCGGTATCTTCCGCTTGTACATGTGTGAACGCGGGGGAGCGAGGAGAGGGCGATGACGGAGTACGAGAGCAGGCCGGGGGACAGCACCCGCAGCGTGCACGCGGGCCGCCCGCCCGCCCTGCCCCACGAGCCGGCGCTGCCCGGCCCGGTGTTCGCCGCGCACTACCACCTGCCGGGCGACGTCACCGGCCCGTACACCTACGGCCGCGACGAGAACCCCACCTGGACCCGGCTGGAGGAGGCGATCGCCGCGCTGGAGTCGCCCGACGTCCCCGCCGAGACGCTGGCCTTCTCCTCCGGCATGGGGGCGATCTCCTCCGTGCTGCTCTCGCAGGTGCGTTCCGGCGACACCGTGGTGCTGCCCTCCGACTGCTACCAGGCCACCCGCTCGCTGCAGGGCCGGCTGGAGGACTACGGGGTCGCGGTGCGCCTGGCGCCCACCGCGGGCGACGCCCAGCTGGAGGTGCTGGAGGGCGCCCGGCTGCTGTGGATCGAGACGCCGTCCAACCCCGGCCTGGACGTCTGCGACATCCGCCGGCTCGCCGACGCCGCACACGCCGCGGGCGCGCTCGTGGCCGTCGACAACACCCTGGCCACCCCGCTCGGCCAGCGCCCGCTGGAGCTGGGCGCGGACTTCTCGGTGGCGAGCGGCACCAAGGCGCTGTCCGGCCACGGCGACCTGCTGCTGGGGTATGTGACCACGCGCCGGCCCGAGCTCGCCGCCGGGGTGCGGATGTGGCGCAAGACGATCGGCGCGATCCCCGGCCCCATGGAGGCCTGGCTCGCCCACCGTTCGCTGTCGACGCTCGCGCTGCGGGTGGACCGGCAGGCCGCCAACGCCCTGGAGCTGGCCGCCGCCCTGCTCCGGCGCCCGGAGGTGACCGACGTGCGCCACCCCGGCCTGGCGGAGGACCCGGCGCACCCCGTCGCGGCCGCGCAGATGACGCGGTTCGGCAGCGTCGTGTCCTTCACGCTGCCCGACAGGGAGCACGCCGAGCGCTTCCTGTCCGAGCTGCGGCTGACCACCGAGGCCACCAGCTTCGGCAGTGTGACCAGCACCGCGGAGCGCAGGGCGCGCTGGGGCGGCGATGCCGTCCCCGAGGGCTTCGTCCGCTTCTCGGTCGGCGTGGAGGACGCGGCCGACATCGTGCGGGACGTGACGCGGGCCCTGGACGCCGCCGCGCGCTGACCCCATCCGTTCATCTCGCGCGGATGGGCACGCAGTCATCGGCCGCACATGCGGAAGGGGTGGCCCGAGCCTCCCCCCTCGTGGCTCGGACCACCCTGGCTTGACGGGCGGAGATCCGCTTGGACAAGGCTAGTTGACTCTGCGTCAGTGTCCAATCACAGTTGCGATACAGACCTATCGATATATTTATATGTCCGCGGTCGTACGGCGGCCGGGAGGGAGCGGTTCATGGATCTGGCTCTGCTGCGCACGTTCGTCACGGTGCACCGAGCCGGTTCCTTCACCAGAGCCGCCCAGTTGCTGGGCCTGTCCCAGCCGGCCGTCACCATCCAGATCCGCAGCCTGGAACGGCAGCTCGGCCGCCCCCTGTTCCTGCGCCTGCCGCGCGGCGTCGCCCCGACGCCGGTCGGCGACGACCTGGCCCACCGGGTGGCGCCGCACCTCGACGCCCTGCTACAGATAACACAGGCGGACCTCGGCGAGCAGTCCGCGCAGCGCACCCTGCACCTCGCCGGGCCGCCCACCTTCACCTCCGTGCGCGCTCTGCCCGCTCTGGCCCCGCTGGTCGCCGAGGGCCTGCAGCTGAGGGTCACCCTGGTCGGCGAGGACGAGGCGCTGGCCGGGCTCGCCGCGGGCCACCACGACCTGTCCATCGGCACCGTCCGGCCCCGCGACCGGCTGCTGACCGCCGCCGCCCTGTGGGACGAGGAGCAGGTCCTCGTGGCCGCGCCCGCCTGGCTGGAGCGGATCGGCGGCCCGCTCGCGGTGCGCGATCGCGGCGCACGGGTCCTCGAGGGCATCCCCGTGATCTCCTACGACGAGGGCATGCCGCTGTTCGACCACTACTGGTCGGCGGTCTTCGACGTGACCCCCGCCATCGTCCCCGCGGTGGTGGTGCCCGATCTGCGGGCCGTCCTGGAGTGTGTGGTCTCCGGCATCGGCATGGCCGTCCTGCCCCGCTACCTGTGCTGCGAGGCGATCACGGCGGGTGCCGTCAGCGCGCTGCTGGAGCCGCCGGTGCCGCCGCTGCGCACGTACTTCGTCTCGGTGCGCGCCGGCACGCTCGCGCTGCCGCACATCGCGCGGGTGCACGAGCAGCTGATCCGCTCCTCCGCCGCCTGGTGACTGCGCGCCCGGCGCACGGCGGGTGGCCTCCGGAAGAACGGAAGGTTCCGATTCGCCGTCCCGGAGGCGTTTGCCGCCTCCCGCGCCGCGGCAGATCTCAGGCATGGCCCCGGACAGCGAGAACCCTGCCGCACCGGGTGCGCCGACCGTCCCCGCCACCCGGCCGGTGGTCAAGCGCACCGCCCGCGCCATCCTGCTCGACGGCGACTTCCTCGTGCTCATCAAGCGCACCAAGCCCGGGCTCAACCCGTACTGGGTCACCCCCGGGGGAGGCGTCGAGCCCGAGGACGCCACCATCGTCGAGGCGCTGCACAGAGAACTGGACGAGGAGCTGGGCGCCAAGGTCACCGATGTCGTGCCGGCCTTCGTCGACACCGTCGAGCACATCGGCGAGGACGGCTCGCACGGGGTGAAGGTGCAGCACTTCTTCGTGTGCCGGCTGGCGTCCATGGACCCCTCGCGGCGGCACGGCCCGGAGGTGGACGAGCCCTCGGGCACCTACGACGTCGTCCGCGTGCCGTTCAGCCGGGTGGGGCTCGCCTCCGTGGAGATCGTTCCGCTGACCCTGCGGCACTACCTGGACGGCAACATCGAAGGGGTGCTGGGACTGCTGTCGACCGACCTCGGCTGACGTCGGCTGTGGGGCCGGCTGGGTCGGCTGACGTCGGACGAGCCGGCTGACCGGCCCCGGCCGGCATCGGGTGCCGCGGGTCCCGCGGGTGCCGTCGGGAGGCTCCCGTGGCGACGTTCCTTCCGGCGAGGGGCCGCGCGGGCGGGCGGCGCGGGCGGTCTCAGCGGCCCGCCGCGACCAGTTCCTCGATCAGGTCGTGCCGGATGCGCCGGGAGGGCATGCCGCCGCGCACGAGGGTGTCGACGCCGCTGCGGATCATCCCGGGCGGCCCGCTCAGATACGCGTCGTACTCGGGCCAGGGGCCGTACTGCTGCACGATCTCGGGGAGCGGACCGTGCAGCCCCCCGTCCCCGCGGCCGTCGGAGACCACAGGCCGCACGGAGAGCCAGGGGTGGCGCTGGGCGAGCCCGAGCAGGGTGTCCAGGTCGTAGAGGTCGTGGTCGCTGCGGGCACCGTAGAAGACGTCGACGGCCCGGCGGCGGCCGTGCTCGGCGACGTCCTCGACGAGGGCCTTGATGGGGGCGATGCCGGTGCCGCCGCCCAGGCAGAGCAGTCCGTTGTCGGTGGTGTGGTCCACGACCATGGAGCCGCCCGGCGGGCCGAGCCGCAGGACGTCGCCGGGACGGGCGCGGTGGACCAGCGCCCGGCTCACCCAGCCGGCCGGCACGGCCTTGACATGGAACACCAGCAGGCCGTCCGCGCGGGGGGCGCAGGCGAAGGAGTAATGCCGCCAGACCCGGGGCCACCAGGGCGTCTCCAGTGTCGCGTACTGGCCCGCGAGGAAGGGGTACGGGTGGTCGGTGCGGACGCCGACCACCGCGATGTCGGGGGTGCGCAGCTCGTGGCTGACGACCTCGGCCTGCCACCAGGGCGGTGCGTGCTTCTCGTCGGCGGCCGCCGCGTCGATCATGGTCTGCGAGATCACCGTGTAGGCGCGCGCCCAGGCGCTTTCGACCTCGTCGTCCCACAGGGCGGATGCGTACCGGCTCAGCGCCCCGATCAGGCATTCCCCCACGGCCGGGTAGTGCTCGGGGCGCGTGCCGTATTTGCGGTGGCCGCGGCCCAGGTGGGACAGGTATTCGGTGAGTATCTCGGTGTCGTCGAGGTGTTCCGCGGCGGTGAGGAGCGCTTTCAGCAATCGGTCGCGTTGCGTGTCCATCGCGGCGGGAAAGAGTTCACGCAACTCCGGATGCCGTATGAACAAAAGCGCATAGAAATACGACGTCGTCTTGTCAGCGACGGGCGCGACCTCCTCCAGCGTGCGCCGGATGAGTCGCGCGTCCGCGCTCGGCGGCCGTGGCCGCGGCCGGGCCTGCGCCCGCGGCGCAGACGGTGGCAGTGGCGGTGCGGCGGGCGGCTCCGGGCGCGGACGCGACCCCGCCGCGTCCTGGGCGGGGCCGGACCGCTGCCGGCCGGGCTCGGAGGTCCACCCGGCTCCCTTGCCCACCGGCCTTATCGGCCGCACCCGGCGGCTCGGCGCAAGCGCGCCTTCGCCCTGATGGTGGGGTCGGGGCCCGTCAGGGGGTGTGTGCGGCGTGAACCAACCGGAGGACCCGGTCCCGGTTCCCTTTCCCGTTTCGGCCGCGTTCGTGGTCAGAGCGTCCATGATCAGCTTCGCCTCGAGCCTCTCCCGGTCGGAATCCGTACCTCAGCCTCACATCCTGTGCGGAAAGCCTGCCAGGGCTTCGAGCCGCCCGGACAAATAGCCGGAAGTACGGGAAACGGCGATACCGATCGGGTTAAGCTCAGCCGAATGTGAAGCGCGCCGCGGCGGAGTCGTGGGCGCTGTCCGGAGTCGTGCGTCTTCCCGGAGTCATGCGCCCCGGGGCGCCTGTTTCCCCCGGCGTCACTCGATTCCCACGACGATCAACGCTTCGGCCCCCGCGCGTTCAGCCCGAGACCAGCGCATACGCCTCCCGCAGATCGCGCCCGGTGTACGCGTGGCTCGCCAGGCCGCGCACATGGTGGTCCCCGTTGACGGCCACCGACACCGGCACCGCGGCGAACAGCGCCGTGTCCGAGAGCGAGTCCCCGTACGCCACGCAGTCGCGGCGGCTGATCCCGTAGCGGGCGCACAGTTCGTCCGCCGCCGTCACCTTGCTCTCCGGCAGCAAGATCCCCGCCGCGTCCAGTGCCACGGCCGGGTCGAACGGGAGCTGCGGGAAGGCCGACGCCCGGACCGCGTGCGCCCCCCACTCCAGCAGCCGGCGCACAAAGAAGTCCGGGGAGAGCGACACCACGGCGCAGTGCTCCCCCCGGGCGGCGATGTCCGCCCACACCTCCCGTATCCCGGCCAGCCACGGGGCATGCGCGAACGCCGCCGCCACCTGTGCCGGGGTGAGCTCCCGCCACAGCTCGTACGCGCGCACCGCGTAGCCCGGCGGGTCCAGCAGGCCGTTCCCGAGCGCGTGCTCCAACTCCCTGAACTCGGCCACCAGCCCCAGCTCCCGGGCGAGCTCCAGGCTCGCCGAGGAACCGTGCATCAGCGTCCCGTCCATGTCGAAGATGTGCAGTCGTCCCATGCGGCCCCTCCCTCGTCGGCCGCCGACCGTCCGGCCCCCGGCGGCGCTTTCCCGAACAGCCGGGCGGCGTCCTCCACCGCCCCGCGGACCGCCGGCCTGCGGTCCGCGGCCCGCCAGGCCAGCGCGACCGTGCAGCGCACGTCCCCGGCCAGCGGCACGAACACCACGTTGGACCGGGCGTAGTGCTCGTCCGTCGACGTGCTCGCCAGCGCGCAGCAACGGCCCGCTGCCACGAGTTCGAGCGTCTCCTCCAGGGACCCGGACGGCACCGTGCCCGCCACGTGGACGACCCCCACGGCCGACGGGTGGCGGAAGCCGGCGTAGGCCGCGTCAGCGGTCCGCGGCACCACCCATGTCCTGCCGCCCAGTTCGGCGGGCGCGACCTCGGTGCGGCGCGCCAGCGGGTCCGTCGCGGGCAGCGCCACGCAGCGCCGGTCGTCGGCGACGGTCACCATCCCCAGGCCGGGAGCGTCCAACGGCGGCCACACGATGCCCAGGTCGCACCGGCCGTCCAGCAACCCGCAGGAGGGGTCGTCGAAGTCGTAGCGGCGCAGCCGCACCTCGCCGCGGACGCGCGCCTGGATCAGGTCCAGCAGCTCGCGGGTCCGGCCGGCCGCGGCCTCGCCCAAGAAGCCCACGGTGAACGGCCGGGGCGCCGTCCCGGCCAGCAGTCCTTCGAGCTCGTCCGCCGCGTCGACGGCCGCCACCGCGTGGGCCAGGATCCGCCG
This sequence comes from Actinacidiphila sp. bgisy167, assembly GCF_057707665.1. Taxonomy (NCBI): domain Bacteria; kingdom Bacillati; phylum Actinomycetota; class Actinomycetes; order Kitasatosporales; family Streptomycetaceae; genus Actinacidiphila; species Actinacidiphila sp. bgisy167. Next base: position 22,061 of record NZ_JBYIQP010000056.1, read on the forward strand.
CCCCAGGTCGGTCAGTTCGGCCCGTTCGCGGTTGCGCACCAGCAACGGCCGCCCGGCGGCGGCCTCCAGTCGGCGCACCGACTCGCTCACCGTCGGCTGCCGTACGTCGAGCCGCCGCGCGGCCGCCGAGAACGAGCCCGTGCGCGCCACCGCCACAAAGGCCCGCAGGCCGGGCAAGGAGAGCGTCACCCGGGGAGGATAGCCGGGTACCGGCCGATGGCCATAGGGGATAACTATGGGAGCCGCCCGCCGCCTCGGCGGCACGCTGCCCGCATGACATTCCCCGCGGCACCCGTGCGCCGTCTCACCCCCGCCGATCTCCCCGCCTGCAGCGCGCTGGCCGTCAGCAGGGACTGGGGGGCCGAGGAACACAAGTGGCGCTTCCTGCTCACCCACGGGACCGGCTACGGCGTCGACGCCCCCGACGGCGACGGCCTGGCCGCCACCACCGTCCTGACCCGTTACGCGGGCGGCCTGGCGGCGGTCAGCATGGTCCTGGTCGCGGCCCGGTACGAGGGGCGGGGGCTCGGGCGGCGCATCATGTCACACGTCCTGGCCGAGGCCGGCGACGACACCGTCACCCTGCACGCCACCGATCGCGGCCGCCCGCTCTACGAGAAGCTCGGCTTCCGCGCGATCGGCACCGTCGTCACCCACCGCGGCCGCCTCTCCCCGCCCGAGCCCGCGCGTACCACGGAAACGGCCGGGGCCTCCAGCGGTTCCCGCGTTTGCGACGGCTTCGGCGGCTCCGACGGCCCTGGCGGCCCCGGCGGCTCCAGCACCACGCGGTCGCGAGCCTTCACCGAGACCGACCTGCCGGCACTGCTCGCCCTGGACGCCGAGGTGTTCGGCGCGGACCGCTCACCCCTCCTGCGCGACCTGCCCCGGTTCGCCGAACGCGTCATGGTCGCCGAGCAGGACGGCACCCTGACCGGTTACGCCTCGGCGTGGGTCAACGGGGACACGCTGGTCGTCGGCCCCGTCGTCGCCGGGAGCCCTGCCGTGGCCAGGGAGCTGATCACCACGATCGCCCGGAACGCGGACCTGCCCGTCCGCCTCGATCTGCGCACCGACCTCCCCGACGGCCAGGGCGGCTGGGCCGCGGAGCACGGCGTGGCACCCGTCTTCCCCAACACCTTGATGGTGCTCGGGGACCGGGAACTGCCCGGCGACGCTCACCGCCGCCATGCCCCGCTGATGGTGGCCCTGGGCTGACCCCGCACGCCCGACGGCGGCCGGTTCCGCGGGAGCTTCCCGCCGACCCTCCGGCCGGGCCGTGACGTCCGCCGCGGAACCCCTGCCCGCCGGGCCTAGCGGAAGGTCACGCCTGCCACAGCTTCTGGCCCTGGTAGCTGATATAGAGCTCGCCCGAGCCCGTGATCACGAGGACGGCGCCGTCGTGGCCGTCGGTCCTGGTTGACCAGGCCGTGCTGGTGTCCGTGCGGTAGACGACGAAGTTGCCGTCGTCCTGGAATACCGTGCTGACCCCTTGCCCCGTCGTTCCGCTCGCCCATCTGACGGCACCGCGGTACGTCAGAACGAGGTTTCCGCCGGAGGTCATCGTCAGCGACGTCTCACCGTTGACGATGGACTGCCCCCGGTTGAGCACTCTGGTGGCCGACACCGTCAACGGCGCCGGCGGCTTGGCCGGGGCCTTGACCGTGGCTTTGACCGTCGGCGATGCGTCGTTCGACTTCGGCAGCTCCGTCTTCGAGCCGCCGCCGGAGGTGTTGTGTGTCGTCGAGGTCGTGGGTTCTTCCGCCTTCAGGGAGTGGCTCGGTGACGCCGGCGTGCGGGGCTTCCTGCGCGGGGAGGAGGTACTGGACGGGGTCGGCTTCCTTTCCGGAGTGCGGCTGGCAAGGGGGCTCGCCCCGGCGTCGAGGAGCCGCGAAGCCTCCGGTCCCGCCGAACTGTCCGTCACGGTCCCGGCGGGTGCCGGGTCCGCGTCGCCGCCGACGGTGCGCTGCAGCGTGAGGAACGCCGCCACCGCGACGGCGGCGCAGACGACGATGGCCAACCCTCGTCGTGCGCCGCCGCCCGGACGGCCGGCCTTCGGCCCCGTCGGACCGGTGGGCCCGAGAGCGGTGGGCCCGAGAGCGGTGGACTCGGGTCCTGTCCGCTGCGTGAGCCTGGACGTCACCGACCTGACGGAGGCCTGCGTCGAGGCCTTGCGCCGCAGCGCGGTGTACACCGCCGCCTCGACCGACACCGTCGGCGAGTCACCTTGCGCAGGTGCCGGTCCCACCGCGGGTCGGGCATCCGCCCGGGACTCCGGCACACGCGCCGCCTTGGCATCCGCCCGGGACTCCTGCACACGCGCCGCCTTGGCATCCGCCGGTTGTGCGGGCTCGGCCTGGTCGCGGTCGGACCTCGACCACGTCTCGCCCTCACGCACCGACTTCAACTCCGCGGCGGCCGTTTCGGCGATGCGGCTTCCAGCTGGGACAGCCGTGTCGACCAGTGGTACCGGCGGGACGGCAGAGGACGAAGACGAAGACGAAGACGAGGACTTGGGCGCGGGCGCCGGTGTGGTCGCCGGCTTCGGCTTCGGCTTCGGCGTCGGCGCGGACCCCACCGGAGCGGGCGGCGACTTCGGCTTCGGCTTCGGCTTTGGCGTCGGCTTCGGCTTTGGCGTCGGCTTCGGCGTCGGCTTCGGCGTCGGCGCGGACCCCACCGGAGCGGGCGGCGACTTCGGCTTCGGCGGCGACTTCGGCGTCGGCGCGGGCGCCGGCGTCGGCTTCGGCGTCGGCGTCGGCTCGGCGGACGCGGGTGCGAAGAGCGAGTCGGCCTCGGTGTCGACGACCGGAAGCGAGGTGGCTTTGCGCGTGGTCACCGCCGGAGCCTTGGGCGAAGCGGGTGACTTCTGGTGGTGCAAGGACGGGCTCCTGTCTGTCGTTGTCTGCCGGGGACTCGGGGACGGTCCGGCGCCCCGACCCGGCCGGCCCGTTGCTACGTGGCTGTACCTGCTCAGTGGTCGCCGACACTTCCGCTGCAGCGTGCCGGCCATGGACCGGTGCCCCAGGTCAGCTCCGCCAGCGCCTGTTCGAGACGGGCCAGCGCGGTCTCGTCGGCGTCCTCCAGAGCGTCCGCGCTCCCGGCCGTGAGCCGGTCGGGCAGCTGGCGGAGGAGGATCAGCGGCTCGCCGCCCTGCGTGCGTACATCGAGCACCCGGTACTTCGTGCCCGGCGCAAACACGATCTCGTTCATTGCCTTGCGCGCTCCCTCGCGCAGCGCACCCACGGCGCGGCCCGTGATGGACCAGATCACGTACGCCGCCTGCGCCCCCGAGACGGTGTCGGCCTGATCGATCGGCAGGCCACTTATCGGGGCGGCATCATAGAGCATCTGACCGCGGCGCGGCGTGCTGCCGGTGCCGAACGGGGGCGCCCCGCGCAAAACCGCTCCGCGGTACGGCGGGAGCCACTGCAGCCCGGACGTCAGGCAGGCGGCGAACGGCTGCCACTGGGGCTCGCCCGAACGCAGCAGCGCCCGCAGCTCTGCGTGGCGCTGCGGACTGTCGGCCTGTTCCATGTACATGCGAACGGCGACGAGATCGTCGTGGACGGCCTCGTCCTCCTGTCCCTGGGGGGCCGGCAGGCTGGTCATCGCCCGGCGCACCGCAGAGCTGTGCCGCTCCCACACCGCACTGGCGAAGCCGCGGAAGGCGCTGCGCTCTTCGAGCGTGCTGCGATGGCGTGGTGACGTCGGTGCGGGGCCCCTGGCGGCGTGTCCGGCCTCGTGCGGGGACTGCTGGGCTTCGGGAGCCTGCGCGGGCCGCGGCGTTCGCGGCGGCGGGGCGGCGGAGCCCGGTTTGGGTGCCGCCGGGGCGGTGCGGCGGGGGGCGGGTGAGGGGGCCCCGCGGTGCTCGGCGGGCCCCTGCGGACCGCGCTCGTCCAGGGGCCGGGGCGGCTTCTGCTGTGTGCCCTGCGGGCGGCTCGCGCTCCCGGCGGCCGGACCCACGCGTGGGGTCCCAGGGGTCCGGGGGCCGGGAGCAGGAGTTCCGTGGGTCCCAGCGGCCCCGGGGGCCCCAGCGGTCCCAACGGCCCCAACGGCCCCGGGGGCCCCAGCGGTCCCGGGGGCGGCCGGGCGTACCCCTTGGACGGGGGAGAAGCGGATGACGCGCAGGCTGTGCTCGGCCGCCAGGGACCGCAGCGCACGGCCGCCGTCGGGCGGGGTAGCGTGGACGTGCAGCGTGGTGAGGGCTCGGACGGCGGGATTCACCGCCACGAGCACACGGGACACAACGGGCCACAGCGTCGCCGTGAGACGGTCGCCGGGCCGTCCGATATCGATCACGGGTCCGTCGTGGTTCACCGGCCGGTCACTGTGCGGGATCGGAGCGCCGCCCATGGGGCCGACCCACAACCCGGCCCTGGTGAGCACGACGCGCCACTCGGGGGACAGGAGGAACTCCCCGTTCACGGCGGGACCGTTCGCGGGGCGGAGCCCGCCGATCCCCTCGGGTGCGAACCAGCGCAGCAGGCGCGGCGGGTGCGGGCGGTCCGCGGTGCCCGCGGGAGCGCAGACGACCGCGTCGACGTACGGCAGCCACCGCGGCACCTCGTCGGTCCCGACCATCGCCGAGCGCACCCCGTAGCGCCCCATGGGGCCGTCGGAGGCGAACAGGGGCAGGCCCGTGGTGACCTCGACCTCGATGCCCAGAGTCGAGGAGACCGACTGGGCCAGGGGCAGCAGATCGGTTCTCCCCCCTGGCACGAGGCGCACGTCGCAGTCCTCGGCCGGTATCGCCTCCAGGAGCGCGACGACGTCCGATGCCGCGACGTCCTCACCGAAGGGGACGCCCACGATCACGGCGGCCCGCCGGGGATCGACAGGAACGGTGTGGAAGAGGTCGCCCGGACTCGGTGCAGCCGAGCCCGCGGGGCGGATCAGCAGCCCTGCCGGCACCTGATCCACCACGCAGCCGCTGACCGCCGTCGCGGGGACCCGGCGAAGGGCGTTCTGCCACCGGGGAGACGGCATGCGCGGCCCGAGCGGCACCGGAGCCCGCCCCGGGGCGAAGCGCCGCCACCCGCCGGTGCCGGGCGGCACGAACGCCGAGCCGCCCGGCACCACCATCACCGGTCCGTCGGGCGCCTCGACCGTCATGTCCCAGGCGTCGGCGATCCGCCGGGCCGTGGCGGGGCGGCCGGGGCGGTCGTCGCCGGCCCCGGAGAGCACCAGACGCACGGTCCGGGTGCCGTCCGCCCGGAGGGTGTCCAGTACCTCGCGGAGCCGTGGCCACAGCCCGCTGTGCCCGGACGGGTCCACGGCGACGACGATCGTGGCCGTGCCGTCCGGCGAGGCCATGGTGCGGGACAGGTCGATGACGTCGGCCGGGTCCAGGCTGTCCTCGGTGGGCGGCCGCAGCACAAGCAGTCCGCCGTGGTCCTCGACGAGAACCCGCGGGGCGGGGTCGTCGTCGAGCCGACTCTCGGGTCGCCTGCGCGGCGGAACGCTCGCGCCGCCGCCTTGCCTGGCAAACGTCTCGCGCCAGCGGCTCATGGGCCTTCCTTGTCCTTACACGTACCGATTCACCGAAACCGGCTCGCGCCGACGTCGCCGCGACCGGACCTCCAGGGCACCCGCGGGTGCCGGGGCAGCAGCGGCTGCGCCCATCCTGCGTTCAGGGGGTGTGCGCCGCTTCGCCGGCAACCGCCGGCGCCGTCCGCCGCACCGCACGCGGCAGTGGCGCCCGGTCACCCGTCCGACGCGTCGCGCCCTCCGCCGCGGACCCCCTCATCGCCGCGACAGCGAATGTCACCGTTGCCCCGTCCCAGCCCCGGCAGCTGATGACCGCGATGTCGCCGCGCCGTGGCCTACGAGGTTCCCCGCACCCCGTCGTTCCGCTCGTTCCCCCCTGTCACACCGCGGTGAGTCGCGGCCAGGTTTCCCCCGTAGTCTGGCGGCCATACCGACGGACGGTTGACGTCGGGCCTCCTCCGGGTGAACAAACTCGCCTGGCCGACCCTGCCGATGAAGATTATCGCCGACCGACGGAGTTGCGTGAGCACGGTCCCGGATCGGACCTCTCCCGGCGAATCCCCCTTGCGGTCGCTTCCGGTGCGCGACCCGGGAGTTCTCGGCCGCCTCACGGCCTTGGCACCCGTGATCCGTCTCCACACGCCGGGCCCCGAGCACGAGGACAACCGGCGAGCCCGGATCGCGCGCCGATACGGTTCCCGAGCCGCACCGGTCCACGTACCGGACACCCCCGGACGAAAGGCTGGCCATGCGGAAACTGATCTACGGCATGAACCTGACTCTGGACGGCTACATCGCCGCGGCCGGCGACGACATCGGCTGGAGCGGACCTCCGAGCCACGAGCTGTTCCAGTGGTGGCTCGACCATGACCGGGCGAGTGGCCTGTCGCTCTACGGCCGCAAGCTCTGGGAGACGATGAGCTCCCACTGGCCGACCGCCGACCGGCAGCCGGGCGCCACCCCTGCGGAGATCGAGTTCGCCCGGAACTGGCGGGACACGCCGAAGGTGGTGTTCTCCTCGACGATCGACGAGGTCGACTGGAACACCCGCCTGGTCACCGGCGACGCGATCGCCGAGATCACCCGGCTCAAGGCCGGGGACGGCGGCCCCATGACCATCGGCGGCGCGACCCTCGCCGGGGCGGCCGTGCGTGCCGGCCTGATCGACGAGTACGTGATCGCCACCCATCCGGTCCTGGTGGGCGGCGGCACGCCGTTCTTCCCCGCGCTGGACACCTGGGTGAACCTGAGCCTGGTGGAGCACCGGACGCTCCCCGGCGGCGTCGTCCTGACCCGGTACGAGACGAGGCGCTGAGCGCCGTCCGTCCGACGTCGCCCAGGGGACCGCACGGGAAGGAGACCTCCCGGCCGGACCGCTCAGGTCTGCGCCATGTCCACGAAGCGCGAGTAGTGGCCCTGGAAGGCCACGGTGATGGTGGCCGTGGGGCCGTTGCGGTGCTTGGCGACGATCAGGTCGGCCTCGCCGGCGCGCGGCGACTCCTTCTCGTAGGCGTCCTCGCGGTGCAGCAGGATGACCATGTCCGCGTCCTGCTCGATGGAACCGGACTCGCGCAGGTCGCTGACCATGGGCTTCTTGTCCGTGCGCTGCTCGGGACCACGGTTCAGCTGGGAGAGCGCGATCACCGGGACCTCGAGTTCCTTCGCCAGGAGCTTGAGGTTGCGGGACATGTCCGAGACTTCCTGCTGACGGCTCTCGGGGCGGCGCGAACCGCCCGCCTGCATCAGCTGGAGGTAGTCGATGACGACCAGCCGCAGGTCGTTGCGCTGCTTGAGCCGGCGGCACTTGGCGCGGATCTCCATCATCGACAGGTTCGGCGAGTCGTCGATGTAGAGGGGGGCCGCCGAGACGTCGGGCATACGGCGGGCCAGCCGTGTCCAGTCGTCGTCGGTCATGTTGCCGGACCGCATGTGGTGCAGGGCGACCCGGGCCTCGGCGGACAGCAGGCGCATCGCGATCTCGTTGCGGCCCATCTCGAGGGAGAAGAAGACGCTGGGCATGCCGTGGGCGACCGAGCACGCCCGGGCGAAGTCCAGCGCGAGCGTGGACTTGCCCATCGCGGGGCGGGCGGCGATGACGATCATCTGGCCCGGGTGCAGGCCGTTGGTGAGGGAGTCCAGGTCGGCGAAGCCGGTGGGCACCCCGGACATCTGGCCGCTGCGCGAGCCGATGGCCTCGATCTCGTCGAGGGCGCCCTCCATGATCTCCGAGAGCGGGAGGTAGTCCTCGCTGGTGCGCTGCTCGGTGACGGCGTAGATCTCGGCCTGCGCGGAGTTGACGATCTCGTCGACGTCGCCGTCGGCCGCGTACCCCATCTGCGTGATGCGGGTGCCCGCCTCGACGAGCCTGCGCAGGACCGCGCGCTCGTGCACGATCTCCGCGTAGTACTCGGCGTTGGCGGCGGTGGGCACCGCGTTGACGAGGCTGTGCAGGTAGGGCGCGCCGCCGACGCGGACGAGCTCGCCGCGCTTGGTCAGCTCGGCGGCGACGGTGATGGGGTCGGCGGGCTCGCCACGGGCGTAGAGGTCGAGGATCGCCGCGTACACGGTCTCGTGCGCGGGCCGGTAGAAGTCGGCGCCCTTGAGCACCTCGACGACGTCGGCGATGGCGTCCTTGGACAGCAGCATGCCGCCGAGCACCGACATCTCGGCGTCCAGGTCCTGCGGCGGTACGCGCTCGAAGCCGGAGCTCCCGCGATCGTCGTCACGGTCGCGGTCCCGCTCGTCCCTGCGCCGGAAGCGGGAGACGGGCAGACGGTCGCCGGGACCGTCCGGCGGGAAAGGCGGTTCGCTCCCCCAGTGGTCGTCCGCGGGTTCGGGCTGGCTCACCCCCCTGCCACCTCCTCCCCTCCGGCGCGGACCACTGCGTCGTGCCCCTTTTGCTACGCCACGGCTCTGACATTCACGTCGCTCGGGCACACCTGTGGCACCGGGCGACGCCCCACGGTAGGGGTCCACGGGGCTCACAGCCAAGACGGTTATCCACAGGCGTGGGGGATGACCTGTTGATGAACTGCCCCTACCTGTGGAGAAGCCCCCTCCAGCTGTGTACAGGGCGGGGGACAGCGCGGTGGACAAGCACACAATCACCCAATGATCACGCGGCTGACCTGCGGTTTTTTCATCCACCCGCTGTGGACAAGAAAAACTTGCCCGCTCAGCCCAAGATCACGACAAACGGCACGGAGGAGATCACCCTGCGCAGCCACAAGTAAGAGGCAGGGCCCCCTTGTGTCCCTTACATGTGGATGATTACCCTGGCCGGGTGCCCCAGGTCGCCGAAGTCTCACCCCGTCAAGCCGTACGCCGCCACGACCGCGAGATCATCGGTCTCGCACTGCCCGCCTTCGGGGCGCTGGTCGCCGAACCGCTCTTCCTCATGGCCGACAGCGCGATCGTGGGCCACCTCGGCACCTCGCAGCTCGCGGGCCTGGGCGTCGCGGGCGCCCTGCTCACCACCCTCGTCGGCGTCTTCGTCTTCCTCGCGTACGCCACCACCGCCGCCGTCGCCCGCCGGGTGGGCGCGGGCGACCTGCCCGCGGCGATCCGCCAGGGCATGGACGGCATCTGGCTCGCCCTCCTCATCAGCGCCGCCGCGGTGGCTATCGCGATCCCCGCGGCCCCCGCCCTCACCGACGTGTTCGGCGCTTCCGGCACCGCCGCCCCCTATGCCGTCACCTACCTGAGGATCAGCGCACTCGGCATCCCCGCGATGCTCGTCGTCCTGGCCGCCACCGGTGTGCTGCGCGGGCTGCAGGACACCCGGACCCCGCTCTACGTCGCCGTCGGCGGCTTCGCCGTGAACGGTGTGCTCAACGTGGTGCTGGTGTACGGCGCCGGGCTCGGGATCGCCGGCTCCGCCTGGGGCACCGTGATCGCCCAGAACGCGATGGCGGCCGTCTACCTGGGTGTCGTCGTCCGCGGGGCACGCCGGCACGGCGCCTCCCTGCGGCCCGACCTGGCCGGCGTCCGCGCCTGCGCCCAGGCGGGGACGCCCCTGCTGATCCGCACGCTGAGCCTGCGGGCCGTGCTGATGCTGGCCACCGCGGTCGCCGCCCGGCTCGGGGACGCCTCGATCGCCGCCCACCAGATCACCACCACCCTCTGGTCGCTGGCCGCCTTCGCCCTGGACGCGATCGCCATCGCCGGTCAGGCCATCATCGGCCGCCACCTCGGCGCCGACGACGTGGCCGGGGCCCGGGCCGCGTGCCGCCGCATGGTGCAGTGGGGCATCGCCTCGGGCGTGGTCATCGGCCTCGTCCTGGCCGTCTCCCGGCCGCTGGTCGCCCCGCTGTTCACCACGGACCCAGCGGTGCGCTCCGAACTGATGACCGTCCTGCTGGTGGCGGCGCTCTTCCAGCCGGTCTGCGGCGTGGTCTTCGTCCTGGACGGGGTCCTCATCGGCGCCGGCGACGGCCCCTACCTCGCCTGGTCGATGGTCGTCACCCTCGCCGTCTTCACCCCGGCCGCCCTGGCCGTCCCGGCTCTCGGAGGGGGACTCACCGCCCTGTGGTGGGCGACGGGCCTGATGATGCTCACCCGGCTGGCCGGCCTGCACTGGCGCGCCCGCTCGGGAAAGTGGGCCATCGCCGGCGCCGTGCGCGCCTGACCGGCGACCTGCCGGTCGGCGACCAGAGGCTTCCCGCCGACGACAAGACGCCGGGCCCGGGACCTCATGGTCCCGGGCCCGGCGTTCACGCGGTGCGCGAGGGTCAGGAAGCGACGACCTCGACGTCGAGAGCGGCCTCGACCTCGGGGTGCAGACGCACCGACACCTTGTGCGAGCCGACCGTCTTGATCGGGGAACCGATCTCGACCCGGCGCTTGTCCACGTCCGGGCCGCCCGCGGCCTTGACGGCGGCGGCGATGTCGGCCGGGGTCACCGAGCCGAACAGGCGGCCGGCGTCACCCGCGCGGGTGGACAGCTTGACCTTGACGCCCTCGAGCTGCGCCTTGAGGGCGTTGGCCTGCTCGACGGTCGCGATCTCGCGGATCCGGCGCGCGCGGCGGATCTGCTCGACGTCCTTCTCGCCACCCTTGGTCCACGCGATCGCGAAACCGCGCGGGATCAGGTAGTTGCGGGCGTAGCCGCTCTTGACCTCGACGACATCGCCGGCGGCGCCGAGGCCGCTGACCTCGTTGGTGAGGATGATCTTCGCCATTGCTCAGTCCACCCTTCCTTAGCGAGCGGTCGAGGTGTAGGGCAGCAGCGCCATCTCACGGCTGTTCTTCACGGCCGTGGCGACGTCGCGCTGGTGCTGGGTGCAGTTGCCGGTGACCCGGCGGGCACGGATCTTGCCGCGGTCGGAGATGAACTTCCGCAGCAGGTTCGTGTCCTTGTAGTCGACGTAGGTGATCTTGTCCTTGCAGAACACGCAAACCTTCTTCTTAGGCTTGCGAGCAGGCGGCTTCGCCATTGTCTCTCTCCAGTGTGATCAAGAAGTTTGGTGCGCTGCCGCCCTTAGAAGGGCGGCTCGTCCGAGAAGCCGCCGCCGGAGCCGCCGGAGCCGCCGCCCCAGCCGCCGCCGCCCTGGCCGCCCCCGGCCGGAGCGCCGGTCGCCCACGGGTCGCCGTCGGGCGCGCCGCCCTGGCCGCCACCGGGGCCACCGCCCCAGCCGCCGCCCTGGCCGCCCCCGCCGCCGTACCCGCCCTGGCCGCCGCGCGAGGCGCCGCCGCCACCGCTGGCGCGGGTGACCTTGGCGGTCGCGTTGCGCAGGCTGGCGCCGACCTCGTCGACGTCCAGCTCGTAGACCGTCCGCTTGACGCCCTCGCGGTCGTCGTACGAGCGCTGCTTCAGACGGCCCTGCACGATGACGCGCATGCCCTTCTGAAGCGACTCCGCCACGTTCTCCGCCGCCTGCCGCCAGACCGAGCACGTGAGGAAGAGGCTCTCGCCGTCCTTCCACTCGTTGGTCTGCCGGTCGAAGGTGCGGGGAGTGGACGCGACTCGGAACTTCGCGACCGCCGCACCCGAGGGGGTGAAGCGCAGCTCGGGGTCGTCGACGAGATTGCCGACGACCGTGATGACGGTCTCGCCTGCCATGGTGAGTGACCTCTCGGCGTTGCTTGGCTTCTCGGTTTCCCGAATGCCTGAGCCGTCAGGCTCAGTGGGTCTCGGGACGGAGGACCTTGGTCCGGAGGACCGACTCGTTCAGGTTCATCTGACGGTCGAGCTCCTTGACGACCTCAGGAGTGGCGTTGAGGTCGATGACCGAGTAGATGCCCTCGGGCTTCTTCTTGATCTCGTACGAAAGACGACGACGGCCCCAGGTGTCGACCTTCTCGACCTTGCCGCCGCCGTTGCGGACGACGCCGAGGAAGTTCTCGATCAGCGGGGAGACAGCGCGCTCCTCGAGATCGGGGTCGAGGATCACCATCACCTCGTAGTGACGCATGTGGAACCCACCTCCTTTGGACTCAGCGGCCACGGCGTTTCCGTGGCAGGAGGGTTTGCATCGCGTCGCAACGGTATCCCGGCCCACTGACAACGCCCCCGGACCCGCGGGGACCGCTCCCCGCGGCCCCTTCGGAACCGTCATGTGGACCTGCACAGACACCGGTGCAGACGGTACACACTACCCGCCTCGCGGCTTCCGGTTGAAATCCGCCCGCGCATGCCCGCAATCTGTACACATCGGGTGTGTTCGGCGCTACGATGCGCCACCTCTCCATCACGGAGGTGCCCCATGGCACAGGCAGTACGACCCGCTCGCGGCGGCCGGCCCCATCGGTCCCGGTTCACCCTCAACACGGACGGCCGGCCCCATCCGGTGGAGAACACCCTGGCCGTCGTGACCGTCGTGCTCGGCCTGGTCTCCGCCATCGCGGCGTTCTGGAGCGGCCTGCACCTGCTCAGTTCCTGGGCGGGCCTGGTCGGCGTCCTGGTGGGCGCCTTCGGCCAGTACCGCTCCGTCACCACGGCCGAGCGCTTCCTCTTCATCATCGGCATGGGACTGGCCGCGGTCGGCTTCTACATCGGCATGGCCCACGGCGGTCTCTTCGGCGGCGTGGTGTCCTGAGCCCGCGCCGCCTGCCGTCCCTCCCGGCCCCCGCCGGGCGAAGCCGCGGAACCGACTTGTCCACAGCCCTCGCAGGGGCGTTCGCCGTTCGCAGTAGGCTTCGGCGCAGTAATGCAGTCAGCAATGCCGTAGCCGCAGCGATGGGGAGCGCCCCGCATGAGCTTGACCCTGAGGACCATCAGTCGGGAACAGCACCTGGCGTACATCCAGAGCCTGCCCTCGGCAAGCCACTGCCAGGTGCCCGCCTGGGCCGACGTCAAGACCGAGTGGCGTTCGGAGAACCTCGGCTGGTTCGACGACAAGACCGGTGAGCTCGTCGGCGCCGGCCTGGTGCTCTACCGGCAGTTGCCCAAGGTGAAGCGGTACCTCGCCTACCTCCCCGAGGGCCCGGTGATCAACTGGTACGCCCCCAACCTGGACGAGTGGCTGCGCCCGATGCTGGCGCACCTGAAGCAGCAGGGCGCGTTCTCCGTGAAGATGGGTCCGCCGGTCGTCATCCGCCGCTGGGACGCGGCCGCCATCAAGTCGGGCATCGCCGACCCGGACGTCAAGCGCCTGCGCGACGTCGAGGCGACGTTCATCGAGCCCCGCGCCTTCGAGGTGGCCGACCGGCTGCGCCGCATGGGCTGGCAGCAGGGCGAGGACGGCGGCGCCGGCTTCGGCGACGTGCAGCCCCGCTACGTCTTCCAGGTGCCGCTGGAGAACCGCAGCCTCGACGACGTCCAGAAGGGCTTCAACCAGCTCTGGCGCCGCAACATCAAGAAGGCCGAGAAGGCCGGCGTCGAGGTCGTCCAGGGCGGCTACGACGATCTCCCCGTGTGGCAGCAGCTGTACGAGGTCACCGCCGAGCGCGACCGCTTCCGCCCGCGGCCGCTGCCGTACTTCCAGCGCATGTGGCAGGTCCTCAACGCCGAGGACCCCAACCGCATGCGGCTGTACCTCGCCCGGCACGAGGGCGAGGCGGTCGCCGCCGCCACGATGCTCGTCGTCGGCCGGCACGTCTGGTACTCCTACGGCGCCTCCGCCAACCACAAGCGCGAGGTCCGGCCGAGCAACGCCATGCAGTGGCGGATGCTGCGGGACGCCTACGCGCTCGGCGCGAGCGTGTACGACCTGCGCGGCATCAGCGACTCGCTCGACGAGAGCGACCACCTCTTCGGTCTCATCCAGTTCAAGGTGGGCACCGGCGGGCAGGCTGCCGAATACTTGGGCGAGTGGGACTTCCCCCTCAACAAGCTGCTGCACAAGGCGCTCGACATCTACATGTCCCGCCGCTGACCGGCCGGCCCCGCCGGCCGGCCGACCCCTTGCCCAGCTGCCCCAGCTGTCCGACTGACCGCAGAACCGCAGAAAGGTCCACGTTCCGGCCATGGCGCTCACCCTGTACGTCGACACCGCGCGCTGGCGTGCGCACCAGCAGTCCGTGGCGGAGCAGTTCCCCGGACTGGTCCCCGTCTGCAAGGGCAACGGGTACGGCTTCGGCCACGAGCGCCTGTCCGAGGAGGCGATCCGGCTCGGTTCGGACATCCTCGCGGTCGGTACGACGTACGAGGCAGCCCGGATCAAGGACTGGTTCGGCGGGGACCTGCTGGTGCTGACCCCGTACCGGCTGGGCGAGGAGCCGGTGCCGCTGCCGGACCGCGCCATCCGCTCCGTGTCCTCCGTCGAAGGCGTGCGCGGCCTGGTCGGGGCCCGGGTCGTGATCGAGGTCATGAGCAGCATGAAGCGGCACGGGGTCAGCGAGGACGACCTGGTCAAGCTGCACTCGGCCATCGACGACGTCCGGCTGGAGGGCTTCGCCATCCACCTGCCGCTGGACCGCACCGACGGCTCCGACGGGGTGCAGGAGGTCCACGCCTGGATGGAGCGGCTGCGCGCCGCCCGGCTGCCGCTGCACACCATGTTCGTCAGCCATCTGAAGGCCGCCGAGCTGGCCCGGCTGCGTGACGAGTTCCCGCAGACCCGTTTCCGCGCCCGCATCGGCACCCGGCTGTGGCTCGGCGACCACGAGGCCACCGAGTACCGGGGCGCCGTCCTGGACGTCACCCGCATCGCCAAGGGCGAGCGCTTCGGCTACCGCCAGAACAAGGCCTCCGAGGACGGCCACCTGGTCGTCGTCGCCGGCGGCACGTCGCACGGGGTGGGCCTGGAGGCTCCCAAGGCCATGCACGGCGTGATGCCGCGCGCCAAGGGCGTCGCGAGGGCCGGCCTGGCCACCATCAACCGCAACCTGTCGCCCTTCGTGTGGGCCGGCAAGCAGCGCTGGTTCGCCGAGCCCCCGCACATGCAGGTGTCGATCCTCTTCCTGCCGGGCGACGTGGCGCCCCCGGCGGTCGGTGACGAGCTGGTGGCACACCTGCGGCACACGACGACGCAGTTCGACCGCGTCGTCGACCGCTGACGCACACGCCGCCGCCCCCGAGCCCCTGAGGCCCGGGGGCGGCGTGCCGGCGGTCTCTGCGGTGCCCCGGACGTCCTGGACGCCCTTGGGCGGCCCCTCCGCCCCCTCCGCTCAGTGCGGCGGGGTCCGGGGCTCCTTCTCCAGGCCCCAGTGCACCGTGGGCGCCTCCCCGAAGCCGTAGCCGTCCTCGGCCCCGTGCTGCAGCGGCGCCGCGTGCCGCGGCTGGTGCGAGGGCCGCCCCAGCACGAACACGTCCTCAGCGCCGTCCAGCACGCCCCCGGAGGGGTCGTCCGAGCCGTCCTGGCGCACCGCGTCGCGCTCCGGGAAGAGGATGTCGCGGACGACGACCGCGCACAGGTACAGCGTCCCGAGCAGGTGCGCCGCGATGGCCAGGTGGTAGCCGTCCTGCGGCAGGCCCTTGCTGTTGCCGCCCGTCGTGTACGCCAGGTACGACCAGATGCCGAGGAAGTACATGACCTCGGCGGCCTGCCAGACGAGGAAGTCCCGCCAACGGGGCCTCGCGAGCGCCGCGAGCGGCACCAGCCAGAGCACGTACTGCGGTGAGTAGACCTTGTTGGTCAGGATGAAGGCGGCCACGACGAGGAAGGCCAGCTGCGCGAAGCGCGGGCGCCGCGGGGCGTACAGGGTCAGCCCGGCCATGCCGGCGCAGAACAGCAGCATGAGCGCGATCGCGTAGAAGTTCGCGCCGTCGATGGACCTGCCGGTCTGCTGGGAGATGATCAGCCAGATGGAGCCGTAGTCGACGCCCCGCTCCTGGCTGAAGGTGTAGAACTTCGCCCAGCCGTCCGAGGCGAGCAGCATCACCGGGAGGTTCACCACCAGCCAGGCGCCCGCGGCGCCGCCCACCGCCGCTCCCCAGGCCCTCCACTTCCCGGCCCGCAGGCACAGCAGGAACAGCGGCCCCAGCAGCAGCACCGGGTAGAACTTGGCGGCCGTCGCCAGCCCGATCAGGATGCCCGCGGCCAGCGGCCGGTTGCGCGACCAGAGCATCATCCCGGCCGCCGCGAGGGCGACGGCGAACAGGTCCCAGTTGATGGTCGCGGTCAGCGCGAACGCCGGCGCCAGGGCGACCAGCAGCGCGTCCCACGGACGGCGCCGGTTGGTCCGGGCCACGCAGACCGCGATGACGGCCGTGCAGACCAGCAGCATCCCGGCGTTGACCAGCCAGTAGACCTGCTCCCGGTGCTGGATGGTGCCGCCGTGCGGGGTGAACCAGGAGGCGACCTCCATGAAGAGCCCGGTCAGCACCGGGTACTCCAGGTAGCCCATGCCGCCGGAGATCGTGTCCGGGATGTGGTCGAAGTACGGGACCAGGTCGTCGGCGAAGCCCCGGCCGTAGTACAGGTGCGGGATGTCGGAGTAGCAGGCGTGGCTGTACTGGGCGTTCGCCCCGAAGAACCAGCCGCTGTCGTAGCAGGGCAGCTTCTGCACCATGCCCAGCGCGAACATCCCGATGGCGATCAGCACGATCACCCGCAGGGGGTTCCACCAGCCCCGCCGCCCCACGGCCGCGAAGCGGCCGAGCGGACCGCCGATGACCTCGCTCCCGGCCGCGGCGACCGGGTCATCGCGGGTCGGGGGCACGACCGCCTCGGCCTCCGAGGCCTCGTGGTGGGGGTCTTCGCGCACGATCGTCATGGGCCACATCCTGCCCTACATCCGCGCGCGTGGAGCGTCCGATCCCCAGGCCGCCGGCCTCGCCCCCACCCGCCGGGGAACGGCCGCGGCCGCGGAGGGCACGGTGCCCTCCGCGGCCGCGGATTCACTGCTCGGCACTACCCGGGGCGGTCAACCGCCCGGACCTCCGAGCAGTCCGCCGTTCTTGCCTCCCCCACGGGTCGATGTGGCGGTCGGGGTCCCCGTGGGAGTCGTCCCGCCGTCCGTGGCACCGCCGTCCGTCACGCCGCCGTCCGTGCCGCCGCCGTCCGTGCCGCCGCCATCCGTCACGCCGCCATCCGTCACGCCGCCGTCCGTAGCGCCGCCGTCCGTGGCACCGCCGTCCGTGGCACCGCCGTCCTGGCACTGCCACTGCCAGGGCTTGCACTCCGGCGACTTCGTCGGCGTCTCCGGGACCTCCGGCTGCGTGTGGGTCGGGGTCACCGGCGCGGTCGGCGTCTCCGTCGGGGTGGCCGAGACCGAGGGGCTCGGCGACACCGAGGCGCCTTCCCCGTTGTGGATCTTGCCGATCTTCGGGGCGTCCGGGAAGCCGCTGTCGGGGCCCGTCACCGCCTCCTTCATGTACGCGGTCCAGACCTCGGTCGGGATGTCACCACCGTGGATGGACTCGACGCCTGCCGTGCCGTTCATGGACAGCAGACTGTGGCTCTTGGGGTCCTCACGGAACATCGCCACGGCCGTGGACAGCTGCTGGGTGTACCCGACGAACCACGCCGACTTGTTGCTGTCGGTCGTACCGGTCTTGCCGGCCGCCTTGCGGCCGAGCTCCTTGGCGCGGAAACCCGTACCGTTCTGGATCACGTTCTCCAGGACGTCGGTGACGTTGTCGGCCACCTCGGGCGGCATCGCCTGGGAGACCTTGGGCTTCTTGAAGCCGGGGACCTCCACCCCGTCCTTCTTCACCGAGGTGACCGAGTACGGGTCCGCGTGCTTGCCGGAGGCGGCGAAGGTCGCGTAGGCGTCGGCCATGCGGATCGCGCTCGGGGTGGACGTACCGAGGGCGAACGACGCGTTCTGGCTGGCCATGGAGGACTTCAGGACGCCGGACTTCTCGGCGACGGCGGCCACCTTGTCCATGCCCACGTCCATGCCGAGCTGCACGAACGGCGTGTTGATGGACTGCTCCATCGCCTTGCGCAGCGTGATGTAGCCGTTCTTCGCGTCGCTCTCGTTCTCCTGGTAGAAGGGCGTGTTGTCCTTGTTCAGCACGTAGGTGCCGTCGGGCCGCTTGATCTTGATGTGGTCGTTGCCGTTGTAGAGGCTCATCGGCGAGATGCCCTCGCCGTCCGAGCGGTAGGTGCCGTACTCCATGGCGGCTGCCAGCACGAACGGCTTCCAGGTCGAACCGACCGGGACGCCCAGGGTGTCGGCGTTGTTGGTGAAGTGGTTGTTCTCGAAACCCGCGCCACCGTAGAGGGCGACGATCGCCCCGTCGTTGGGCTTCACCGACGCGGCGCCGAACTGGACGTGCTTGTCCAGCTCCCGCTTGTCCGGCTTGATGTTCGCCTTCTCGACCTTCTTGACCGCGGCGGCCAGCGCGTCGACCTTCTTCTTGTCGAAGGTCGTGCGGATCGTGTAGCCGCCCTTGTCCAGCTCCGTCCGGCTGATGTCGGAGTGGGCCAGCACGTAGCGCTTGGCCGTGTCGACCAGGTAGCTGATCTGGCCGGTCATCCCCTTGGTCGCCTTGAGGCCCTGCGGCTCGGGGTACTTGGCGATGGCCTCGTCGTACTCGGCCTTGCTCAGGTGACCGTCCTTGTACATCTCGGAGAGGATGGTCTTCCACCGGCGCTCCGAGTTGGCCCGGTTCTTCTCGGGCGTCGCACTCGAGTCCAGGTTGACGTTGCCGGCCGGGTCATAGTAGGTCGGGCCCTTGAGCAGCGCCGCGAGGAACGCGCACTGGCTGGGGCTCAGATCCTTGGCGTCGACGCCGTAGTAGGTCTGCGCCGCCGCCTGGATGCCGTAGGCGTTCCGGCCGTAGTACGAGGTGTTCAGGTAGCCCTGCAGGATCTGCGGCTTGCCGAGCTTCGCGCCCACCTTTATCGAGATGAAGAGCTCTTTGAACTTGCGGCTGACCGTCTGGTCCTGGCTGAGATAGGTGTTCTTGACGAACTGCTGGGTGATCGTCGAACCACCCTGGGTGTCACCGCCGTTGGCCATGTTCCAGAAGGCACGGCCGATACCCATGGGGTCGACACCGGAGTCGTCCCAGAAGGTCTTGTTCTCCACCGAGATGACCGCGAACTGCATCGCCTTGGGAATCTCGGAGAGCGGCACGTTCTGCCGGTTGACCCCGACGCCCGTGGCGACCATCCGGGAACCGTCGGCCCAGAGGTAGACGTTGTTCTCCGACTTCGCCGCATCGTTCTCGTCGGGGATGCCCACCAAGGCGTAGCCCACGCCGCCGACGGCCACGATGCTGCCGAAGAGGAACAGGCACAGCCCGGAGACGAGCTTCCAGGACGGCATCCAGCGACGCCATCCGTCCTTCCCCCACCGCGGATAGTCGATGATGCGCTTCTTCGGGGGCTGTCCTCCGCCGCGGCCGCCCTGCCCGCCCGTGGCGGCACGGCGGCGGCCGCCCCTCTGCGTGGCCTGGGCCGCACGGCGGGCGGCGGCACGTCCCTGGTACGGCGGCTCGGCCCCGTGGGCCCGGCCGCCGGCGCTCGCACGGCTCCCCGCGCCCGCCCCCGGATGGGGGCCGTGCCCCATCCCCTGGCCCGGGCCGTATCCCTGCCCCGAACCGGTTCCTTGCGTGCCGTACGGCTGCGGCCTCGGTGGCCCAGCGGCCCGCCGACCGCCGGGCGGCGGGGGCTGCTGCTGCGCGCCGCGCCGGGCGGCTGCCCGGCCGTCGCCGGGCGACTGCGGCGGCTTGCGACGGTGCTCGCTCATGAACAGCTACTCCTAGGACAGGCGGAATCGCCTGAAGCGGCAGTTGGTTTTCCGGTCCCCCCGGCGTGCGATGCCCGCACTGCACCGGCGACAGGGACGCTCACTGACGTCACTCGGTTCCCAGTGCTCTGCATGGCGAACAGAGTACGCAGGGACAAAAGATGCGTTAGTCAGAAGTTCGTCACATTCCGGGCAGTTGACAGAGGACGGATTTCGCGATGTGACGCCAGTCACCGCGGGGCGCCTTGCCGTGCCCGGGAACTCGTTCTATCGTCTCGATGTATCGAGCCGATACATCACGGCGAGATAAGAGGCGACGAGGACACGGACGGGAGGGGAGCGAGGGCATGAGCAAGCGCTCCGGTATCCTTGAGTTCGCCGTCCTGGGCCTGCTGCGCGAATCCCCGATGCACGGCTACGAGCTGCGCAAGCGGCTCAACACGTCACTCGGTGTGTTCCGCGCGTTCAGCTACGGCAGCCTCTACCCCTGCCTCAAGACACTGGTCAATCAGGGCTATCTGGTCGAGGAGACCGGCCCTGAGCCCGATCCGCTCGCCGCGCCGCTCGCCGGCCGACGGGCGAAGATCGTGTACCGGTTGACGGCGGCCGGCAAGGAGCACTTCGAGGAGCTCCTCGCCCACTCCGGCCCTGACGCGTGGGAGGACGAGCACTTCGCGGCTCGCTTCGCCTTCTTCGGCCAGACGTCCAGGGACGTACGGATGCGTGTCCTCGAGGGGCGGCGCAGCCGTCTCGAGGAACGTCTGGAGAAGATGCGCGCGTCCCTCGCGCGTACCCGTGAGCGGCTCGACGACTACACGCTCGAGCTGCAGCGGCACGGCATGGAGTCGGTGGAGCGAGAGGTCCGCTGGCTGAACGAGCTGATCGAGACCGAGCGGGCAGGGCGCGGCAAGCAGCCCCCGGCCGCTCCGTCCGCCGATGCCGAGCAGGACAACCAACAGGAAAACGGCGGACCCGGCACGCGCCGGGGACCCGCGTGACGAGAACACAGGGAGCAACCGGAATGGGTTCGGTTCGCGTAGCCATCGTTGGCGTGGGCAACTGCGCCGCCTCGCTGGTGCAGGGTGTCGAGTACTACAAGGACGCCGACCCGGACAGCCGCGTGCCCGGCCTCATGCACGTGCAGTTCGGCGACTACCACGTGCGTGACGTCGAGTTCGTCGCCGCCTTCGACGTGGACGCGAAGAAGGTCGGTCTCGACCTCGCGGACGCCATCGGCGCCAGCGAGAACAACACCGTCAAGATCTGCGACGTCCCGCAGAAGGGCGTGACGGTCCAGCGCGGCCACACCCTGGACGGTCTCGGCAAGTACTACCGCGAGACCATCGAGGAGTCCGCCGAGGAGCCGGTCGACGTGGTGCAGGTCCTCAAGGACCGCCAGGTCGACGTGCTCGTCTGCTACCTGCCGGTGGGGTCCGAGGACGCGGCGAAGTTCTACGCGCAGTGCGCCATCGACGCCAAGGTCGCCTTCGTCAACGCCCTCCCGGTGTTCATCGCCGGCACCAAGGAGTGGGCGGACAAGTTCACCGAGGCCGGTGTGCCGATCGTCGGTGACGACATCAAATCGCAGGTCGGCGCCACCATCACGCACCGCGTGCTGACCAAGCTCTTCGAGGACCGCGGTGTCATCGTCGAGCGCACCATGCAGCTGAACGTCGGCGGCAACATGGACTTCAAGAACATGCTCGAGCGTGAGCGCCTGGAGTCCAAGAAGATCTCCAAGACCCAGGCCGTCACCTCGCAGATCCCCGACCGCGACCTGGGCGCGAAGAACGTCCACATCGGCCCCTCGGACTACGTGGCCTGGCTGGACGACCGCAAGTGGGCGTACGTTCGCCTCGAGGGCCGCGCCTTCGGCGACGTCCCTCTGAACCTGGAGTACAAGCTCGAGGTCTGGGACTCCCCGAACTCCGCGGGTGTCATCATCGACGCGCTGCGCGCGGCGAAGATCGCCAAGGACCGCGGCATCGGCGGCCCGATCCTGTCGGCGTCCTCCTACTTCATGAAGTCCCCGCCGGTGCAGTACTTCGACGACGAGGCCCGCGAGAACGTGGAGAAGTTCATCCGCGGCGAGGTCGAGCGCTGAACGGCGGCGTGACCTCCGTCTCCGCTCGTCGTACGACGTGACCGCGCAGGCCCCCGGATACGGCATCCGGGGGCCTGTTCGTCATGTGAGGGTGTGTGCATGCCCGTAGTCCGTGATCTCCGTCTGCTGCTGCGCTTCCGCGACTTCCGCCGGCTGCTGACGGTGCGGTTGCTCTCCCAGCTCGCCGACGGGGTCTTCCAGGTGGCGCTGGCGACCTATGTGGTCTTCTCCCCGGAGAAGCAGACCTCGCCGACCGCCATCGCCTCCGCGGTGGCGGTCCTGCTGCTGCCGTACTCGCTCCTGGGACCGTTCACGGGCGTTCTCCTGGACCGTTGGCGGCGCCGGCAGGTCCTCCTCCACTGCAATCTGCTGCGGGCCGCGCTCTGTCTCGGCACGGCCGGCCTGGTGCTGCTGCGTGTCCCGGACTGGCTCTTCTATCTGTCGGCTCTGTCGGTCACCGGCGTCAACCGCTTCGTTCTCGCCGGTCTGTCGGCCGCCCTGCCCCGCGTCGTCGACGGTGAGCGCCTGGTCATGGCGAACGCGCTCTCCCCGACCGCCGGAACGCTCGCCGCCACGGCGGGCGGCGGAGCGACCTTCCTGGTGCATCTGGTGGTGGCCGAGGGCCCTGCCTCCGACGCCCTGGTCGTGGGGCTGGCCGCCGTCGTCTATCTCTGCGCCGGGCTCGCCGCGCTCGCCCTCGGACGGGATCTGCTGGGACCGGACCCGTCCCGTGTCCAGCCGCGCGTCGGCGAGGCGCTGCTGAGCACCTTCCGCGGTCTGGTGCACGGACTGGGGCATCTGCGCCGACGGCCGCCCGCGGCCCGCGCCCTGGCCGCGATGACCGCGATGCGCTTCTGCTACGGCGGACTCACGGTGACGGTGCTGATGCTCTGCCGCTACGCCTGGTCGGGGTCGGGTGGCGCGGACCACGCGACGGCCGACGGACTGGCACTGCTCGGCCTGGCGGTCGCCGTCTCGGGCGCCGGCTTCTTTACGGCGGCCGTCATCACCCCGTGGGCCACCGGGCGTTTCGGCACCTTCGGGTGGATCACCGTCTGCGCGAGTTCGGCCGCCGTCCTGCTCCCCGTACTGGGCCTCACCTTCGAGCCGGGGCCGGTGATCGCGGCGGCCTTCGTGCTGGGCCTGGCCACCCAGGGAGCGAAGATCGCCACGGACACGGTGGTCCAGTCCTCGATCGACGACGCCTACCGGGGGAGGATCTTCTCCCTCTACGACGTGCTGTTCAACGTCTCCTTCGTCGGCGCCGCGGCCGTCTGTGCGCTGGTCCTCCCGCCCGACGGCCGCTCCGCCGGGCTCCTCCTCGTCCTCTCGGCGGTGTACGCGGCGGTGGCGCTGGGCATCGCCGCACATCAGCGTCGTTTCACGTGAAACAACGCGACCACCGCGCCTCCACCTGTTTCACGTGAAACCGGCGTCTTCAGTTCGCCGCCATGACCGCGGGGGGGTGTTTTGCTTTGAACACCACCCCCCCCCCCCC